>CALAPX010000128.1 GCA_937888355.1 uncultured Spartobacteria bacterium | reverse complement strand
CCGCCCCTCAGCTCAATAGCCCACGCGGGTCGCTGACCTGGTGGTTCCTGCCGCGCGAGGATTATGCCACGAGCGTGAACAGCCCGTGGATGGCACAGCGAGAGAAACACCACCACCTCTACACACTCTTGGGAGACCGAGTGAATGATGAGGCGCGCAAGGATCCGCGCCTCCATCATTTCGCGCTCATTTACTCACGCGACTGGTATCAGCAACTCCAGGCCAAATGGCATCGCGGCGGAGTTTATGACGGGGTGGAGGAACTGGGCGGCACATCCATGTTTCAGACTGGCAAGGAGAAGGCCTATGTCGGATTGGGGCATCTGAACCTGCATCGCGGCCATTGGATGCAGGTCGGCCTTTCCTGGGATGAGCCGGCGAACGACTACCGGATGTATCTCAACGGCGTGCTGGTGCAAACCGCCACCACGACACTGGATCATCCGCTCTTGCGCGAAAAAAGCAGTGGTACCCTTTACGCCGGACATCCGTTGTTCGCCTGTGGCGAGTTGGCATTTTACGATCGGCCACTTGAAGAGCGTGAATTTTCAGCAAGCTATAAGGCCCCCAAGGAGAACGCCGCCATCGACGCATCGATCGCACGCATGTTCAAGGGCGAAAGCCTGAGCGCCTTCGATTGGAAACCTTCAGCGGATTGGTCCGAGCGGCTGAACCTCCCGCTCAACCGTGATGAGGATTTCGCCCGCTTCTATATCCAGGGCATGACAGCGGCCCCATCGCTCACACCGGAAGGCATCCGCGTGCGCACCTCCGCGATTCACAAGAGTCAACTCAAGCAGCCCGGAGATTGGACTAGCGAGGAGCCTTGGGATCCGACGCAGGTTTATCTCTGGCTGGAGGATTATTTCACCGGCGACTTCGCGGTGGAGTATCAATTCAAACCCCTGCAGAAGCACGGGCTCAGCTTACTGATGACGCGCGCCGCCGGGTTGCACGGCGAGGATTTTCTCAAGTCTCATCCGCGCCGGGTTTCCGGGGCGATGCGTGCGGTTTGCTGGGAAAACATCCGCAACTACCACTGGGAGTATTACCGTCAGATGGAGGACGCCCGCAACGACACCGCCTCGCATGTGCTGGTCAAGAATCCCTACCTGCACCCGATCGGCTATCAGGATGTTCCCGAAAGCCTCGCCGTGGGGGAGTGGCATCGCCTGCAATTTGTCCACGAGGGCAATCGCATGCGCGGAGCGATCGATGGCGTGCAGGTGCTTAATGTTTTGGATGATCCCTTTTCCGGCTTCGGCCCGGTCATGCGCAGCGGCACCCTGGCCATTCGCTGCATGTGGGACTCCGACATTCTCTTCCGTAATTTGAAAGTCTGGACGAAGCCGGATGCATTTTGAACTGACCAAAACTAAACCACCACAACCTTATGAACCAACTTCTTCCACTCACTGAATCCGAGGCGCTCTTCGCACCGTTTCAGAATCCCTTCCTGTCGCCTCAGATGGATTTTGCGCTGCCGCCCGCTG
>CALAPX010000127.1 GCA_937888355.1 uncultured Spartobacteria bacterium | reverse complement strand
TCAATAGCTGGAGCTGGCGTTGCAGGAGCGGAAGCTGCAGGAGTGGCTGGGATCTCAGGAACAGCCTTGGAATTTCTGGCCGCATCATTAGCAGGAACAGCAGGTTTCGGAACGCGCATTGCTTTTGCAGGCGGTACCTCTGGCGCTTTTTTAGAAGCTTTAGCGGCAGGCTCGGAGGCTTCTTTAGTCACTGGAGCGGGTGTGTTGGTGTCAGCTTCTGGTGCTGCTTTTGCATCGGTAGCAGATTCGGATTTTGGGACAGGAGCGCTGAGGAGTTCCTTCTGAATCGCCGTTTGGCTGGAAGAGTTTTTAGCGGTGAGAATTGATAACAGGAGGGTCACAGAGAAAAAGATGATTGCCATCCAAGTGGTGAAGCGGGAAAGGACCGCCGTGGTTTGCGATCCAAAAACATTATCCGTGAGGCCGCCCCCAAATGCAGAGCCAAGCCCCTCACTTCGAGGTCTTTGCATAAGAACTATAACAATCATGAGGAAGCACACCAAAAGGTGAACTGTGATTAAAATCGGCATGAGAATGCTCATAGAAAGGCGGGCATGGTATTGCCGCGCTTTCGGATGTAAAGACGCGAATTGCGACGGATCGCTTTGGATAATTCAGGGAGACTGAAAGGCGGCGCTCGTATTGTGCAGGGCATGCATATCGGCGAGGGCCAAAAGAAATGAAAGGGTGGATTCTGCGCCTTGGTTCTGGTTTATCCGGTTCTCATGCAACCCATCGCGGCACCCGCCCGTGGTCGCATCGTAAAGTGGCAAGGAGAGATCGTTGTCACCAAGAAACCACCCGAACGCCCGCTGGGCGTCCAGTTTCCAACTCTTTTCACCGGTGGCATGGTAGGCATCGATACATGCGCTGACAGCAGCCGCTGCTTCGATCGGTTGCTGATCGAAACGTGCCGGGGGTTCGCCTCGGAGCCAAAAACCATTCGATCCCACGGGCCTAAAGCATCCAGAATCGCCGTATTGGTGTTTCATGAGCCATCGGAGGGACTCAAGACCGCTTTGTTTCATTTCCTCATTCTCAGTCCATCGTCCGACGACAAGAAGAGCTTGGGGGAGGCGAGCGTTGTCGTAGGCCACGATATCCTCTCCCCAAGGCCAGCCCTTCTCGCCGTTTTTTGAGAAAAGGCGGAGAAGTTTTCCTGCGAGTTCGGCACGCAACCGCTCTGCTTTGAGATCCCCGTGCATGGCGCGAAAATATTCTTGAAGACCAAGGATTGTGAAGGCCCATGCGCGAGGCGAGCTGAATCCGGCGGTGGGGGGTAGTGCGTTTTCAAAAAGGTTCGCGGCCCATGCTCGAAGGGAAGGTTGGTGTGTGAGTCCCACGATGGCGCCGAGGGCCCACAGGGCTCGCCCATGGCTATCTTCAGAGCCGCTTTGTTCCAGCCAATGGCGCTCGAAATTCATGAAATTTCGGAACCGCCCTGTATCATTGACAAAAGCATTTTGCAGGAACGCAGCGGAAGCCACTTGGATTTCTGAAAGAAAGTCGGATTCGCCAAGGTTCTCAAGCATCGCGCCAAGCAGGAGGGCCCGCGCATTGTCATCGGTGCAATACCCATGTTCAAACCACGGGATGGTGAATATGGCATGCTGGAAGACACCTGTTGAATCACTCATGTGCCGGATGTGGTCGAAGCGCCATGAAGGGAGGTCGATTGTCTCCTTCAACAGTGTTTCCCTGCGGTAGTGGAATGTGCGGGTATGCTGGAACTCGCGGATCGCCTCATCGAAGAGTTCCGAGTAATCTTGGGATACCTGCGACCAGACCATGCGACGTCCGAGCAAGTAGGCCTGCTTGCGCATGGCATGTCGGCGGGTGGGATTCGCAAGAAGTGTATTAACCGATTTAGCAATCGCTCCGGGATCTCGGAATGGGACTATCTCCCCGCGATTGTCCGAGAGCATTTCTTCCGCGTGCCAGTAGGGAGTCGATACCACCGCCTTACCCGCTCCGAAGCAATAGGAGAGGGTGCCAGAGGTGATTTGTTCGGCATTCAAATAGGGAGTGAGGTAAAAATCAGCCGCCCCGATGAATTCGCAGAGTTCCTGCTTCGGCACATACCTGTTCACGAAGCGGATATTTTCTTCGACGTGGAGGGATTTGGCAAGTCGCTCCAGACTAAGCCGGTAGGTTTCTCCCTCGGAACGCAGTAAATTTGGATGGGTGGCGCCAAGGACGATATAGACGACATTGGGATGCTCCCTCGCGATTTCCGGCAAGGCCCGGATCGCATATTCGATTCCCTTTCCAGGCGAAAGAAGTCCAAAGGTAAGAAGAACAATGCGGCCAGCCACGCCAAAGTGGTCTTTGTAGAAATTTGGATCCACAAAAGGAATATCTGGAATGCCGTGGGGGATGATCGAAATTTTGAAGTCTGGAACGTGATGGTTTTCCCTCAACATTGAGGCGCCGCGTTCGCTCATAACAACCAGTCGAGTGGATAGGCGGAGGACCTCCTCGAACACCCTCCTGTATTCCGCCGAAGGGTTTTCCAAAATTGTATGGAGTGTTGTTACGGTGGGCATGCGTGCACGTTTGAGCAATGCAAGGACATGGCTGCCGGCCTGCCCCCCAAAGATGCCAAATTCGTGCTGCAGGCAGAGCACATCAATATGCCCAAGGTTGAGGAAATCTGCGGCGCGTTCGTAGGCTGAAATGTCGTTTTCAGGAATCTCAAACCGCACTTCCATGGGATAGGGGAGATTCATGCCGGGTTCAGTGACGCTAATAACTGGGCAATCCCAGTCTGGCATGAGCTCGGATAGGCCTTTGCGCAGGTCACGTGTGAATGTGGCGATCCCGCATCTACGCGGTGGATAGTCCCCAAGAAGGGCGATTTTGGCAGAACGTTTTGAATAGGGCATGTCGAGCGTTGAGACTATGCCGAGGATCAAGGACTTTCAGTGGGGTGATATCCCTCTGCGGATTGTCCGCGCGTGATGGAAAAGATATTGCTGCACGTAACCAGCGCAGGGACCGAGACGGCGGCGGGCATAGCGGGCAAGTTGAGCGGGAGTGCCATCCCGACCCCGCCGCATTTGGAGCAGGATGCGGTGGATCCAGACATCAATTGGTACTGCATCGAGGCGCTCATAAGCGAAGAGCAGGATGCAATTCGCGACTTTTACTCCCACACCGGGAAGCTGCTGCAATGTATTGAGCAGGGAGTTGGTGGGAAGTGTGGCGATGGATTCAAGATCGATCTCCCCAGCCTCAAGCAGACGCGCAGTTTTAAGGAGATTACCAGCGCGGTAACCCAGTCCGCAGGCGCGCAGATCTTCTTCATTCAGTTGCGCCAGTCTTTCAAAACTTGGATAGGCGTTGACTGGGGCCCCTTCAACCTCTTGGCCAAATCGACGACGAATCTCCAGTGACATGGATCGAATGTGGGCGACTTGTTTCATCGAACTGGTGATAAATGTCGCCACGCACTCCCAGCGAGGTTGCCGCAGAATACGTATACCCTGACAAGACTGCAATGCGGCCAGACTCATTGGCTCGCGTGGGAACGCCGCATAAATTTCATCAAGAGGATGGTCCAAGGCAAAGAAGTGGGAAAGCCGGTCCGGTTCGCCCGAGTGGACAACGAGATTTTGATCCTGCAGGGAGACCTGTGCAGCCATGTCTCCTACCACCCCGAACCAGGAATTGTCGGGTCTCCTTGACCAATGGAAGACCTGCCCACTGTTTAGCGTCGCTTCCAAGTCGATCGGACCAGGCAGTGAGGGGGTGGGTAGCGAGAGCGAGTGATGGGTTGAGAATCGGGGCACGATGGACTGCTTAAGAGAGGAGGCGGAGGAGGACAAGCTTGCCAGTGCGGAACTTAAGGCAGGAAATAAACGCTTTCTTAGCGGGGCAACCAAACGGCGCGACTTGCTTGCTGAAGCCAAGGCGACGAGCGGTGGACAAAAGCCGTTCGCTGTGGTGGTCAGCTGCCTTGATTCTCGTGCTTCGTCAGAACTTTTATTTGATCAAGGAATTGGGGATCTATTTAGCGCCCGTCTTGCAGGAAGCATCGTGGATAAAGATGTGCTTGGAAGCGTGGAGTTCGCGACAAATATTGGTTGCATTCAAGATCTAGCAACCGGCGAAGTCACCTTCCTCGAGTAACGTGATCGCAGCGCTTTTTTTCTTTAGCCGAGCTCTTTCGAAAGATTCTGAACAAATTGTCGGAACAGCACAGTTTTGACTTTCGGCGCTGTTATTTATTTTTAGAGGAGAAGGTGCCTTCCAATGCTGATTCGGCAAGGATATGCCCTTTCATGGCGGATTCTAGTTCCTTACGATCAGAGCCCGCAACAAGGTCAAGCAGTGTGTCCAGAGCATAGACACGGAAGAAATACCTGTGCTTTCCAGAGGGAGGTTTCGGCCCTCGATAGGTGGAGGTTCCAAAATCGTTTTTGCCGTTGATTGCGCCTGCGGGGAGTGCTTCTCTTTGAAGGGTCGTTGTGGTTGGGGAGATGTTCCACAGCAGCCAATGGGTGAAAGTCCCCGCCGGTGCATCTGGATCATCCATGACCAAGACTAGGCTTTTTGTGTTTGGAGGGGTGTCGGCGATCTCGAGTTGCGGGTTGATGTCTCGTCCCTCGCCAGTGAATCTAGCGGGATTGCGGCCGCAAGGGCAAAAGTCCTCACTAGTAATCATCAGGGCGGAAATGTCTGTGGCAAGTGAAGTGAGGGTACTCATGGCAAGGATAGTTAGGCGTTTCATGCAATGGCAGGTTGCAATCGACACGGACACCGATCGAGTGAGGTGTTTCCTTGAGGGGGCGATCAATTCTTTGCTTTAAAGCCCTGCCAGCGCAGTTTCGCACAGGAGGCCCTTTCTCCAGTCTTCGGGAATGGGTAATCCACCTGCCCCGAGAATTGACCCGACAACGATGCCGCGATGACAATTGTCTCCGCCTAGATTGGTGTTCGCAATAAGCGCCTCCTGAAGGTTGTCGGCATATTTCCATGCAAGATAAAGTGCGGCTGGAAATGCGTCCTGCAGGTAACACGCCGGACTCATGATGCGACCGATCACCTCCTCATCGGGGCGCGCGGACCAAGAGGCCAACTTTTTGCGACCTACCCAGCCGGTGCAGTGTTGTTCGATAGCCTTCCGGACAGGAGTCCCATGGAGGATCGAAAGGAGCACTTTGGTGAGATCACGTGCCGCTGATTCCACGAGTTCCCCGCTGTGCGTCACGCGCACATGAGAATGCACTGAAGACAAGGCCTTTGATTCATCATCGCAATACCACACGGCAAGGATCGGAACATGGGCCAAGCCACCAATATGGATATCCTCAGCGCCGCACGTTTCCGGATTTTTGCCACGAGCATATTTGGTGAAGAAGTTCCTGTGGCATTCCTCGATATAGGTATCGTGGTGTCGGCCCTGAGTGGTCATGAAAGCGATGTAGCGCTGAAGGTAGTCCGCTCTTTCGTAGGAACCTCGATCACGGAGCGATGCCAGCAACTCGAGAGCGAGTTGCATATTTAGCGTGTTTTCGCCAGCCCGGAGGAATTGGTGGTAGTGCACACCATGGCGCCCCCAGTAAATGGCATGCTCATGAAGAATGTCCCCTTTGGCATTGATCGGCTCATAGGTCGATCTCCAGAGGATGCTGTCCGAATGCGGGTTCTTTGGGGCGACCAATCCGGTGACGCGGCCATAGTCTCTGCTCAAGGCCTCACGATCATAATACCAATGCACTGGCATGGCCAGGGTATCACCGAGAAAAGCGCCCAGAAGACAGTTGCGACGGATTGAAAGTGTGGAGTTCATTGAAGCGAATAAAATACACGCCCGCGCTCCGTTATCACACATCGAAGCTTGGGATCTTTCAAGACAGAGGACAGCCGTCGGCAATGTATAAAATGAAATGCAGCTGATTTAGTTGGAGCGGTGCTAGAATCTTTGTGCTACAGAGACCGAGATTTTTTCCTACCTCCACTATTTTTTCATGATATTTCTCAACCGCAGCATCGCCGCGATTCTTGCTATGTTATTTGCTTCAATTAGCATAGGCTTATCAGATGTGAAGTCAGTTCCTGCCCCCAATTTTGAGAGATTCTTTTCTCAACCCGGAGATAAAACAACTTACTGGTGGAGGGCAGGACACCCAATGCCTGTCGGACATGCTCTATGGCAGTTGTGCGTAAAATCAGGTCAATACGGGATGGTTTTGGATACCCCAACGCTAACGATTCCACATTTTGGACAAGCAACCCCAGAGATACAAGTTGGTTCCCTGCCGCCAGCGAAACTCGGAATCGAACTAGATATCAATGGGAAAACATTTCGTGCATCAGGCTCAAAGACGCCCTCGCGTTTCACTGGCCCCCGGCTGATCGAATCAGGCATTTTCCTTCAGCGCTTCGATGTGACCGATCTGATATTCAAGGCCGACGATGGCGCTGAATTGAATCAGGAATCGCGCTTGGAAGTGGCTGCCTGGAGCGATCGTCTGGGGTTGAAGATGATGATTCGGCCCGGATTGTTGCCGATCGCTGATGGAGAGACTTCCTTCGGATTGCTTGAGGGCGGGTGCGGATTGACCAAAACCACACGTCTGGATCTCAAGCCTGAGGAATTCACGATTCCCAGTGTCTTTACGCTTTCCTTCTGGGTGTTTGTCCCTTCCGATTTTTCCGAATCCAATGGAGCTCCAACGTTGCTTTCCACCCATTTGAACGAAGGGGTGGATGGTCATGTCGGTATCTCAATCGATCGGAATGGTGCTCCCACAGCGGCTGTCAATATTGGCGGTGGAGTCGAAAACCTTTTTAGCGCAGGCAACCGCGATGCCCAGTTGCTCAACGAGCAATGGAATCACCTCGCCGTGAGTTATGACGGCGAAACGTTGAGGTTGTTTTTGAACGGTGCTCTTTCTGCGGAGCAAAAGGTTGGGCGTCCGCGCCCACCGCACCCGGCGGGCATTACTTTCGGCGACAGACAAGATATTGCGAGTAGAGATAATCGCCTTTATCGGTTTTACGGCGCTGTGGATGAAATTCAATTTCACGGCACTCCATTGAGTGGCGATGTGATCAGGAAATTGTTTAATCACCGCCTGGGGCGCATGGATTCACTATCCCCTTTGAAACAATGGATTTTCCGTTCGGATATTCCTTCATCCCAAAATCGAATCAGTGAAAAGTGGACTGCAGCTACCCTGAGGATGAACTTCGAATCCCAAGGAAAGACCATGCAATCCGTGTGGCATCTCCCCTCTGGTCAAGCATGGAGTTGGCCCCAGTGGGAGGGGGTTTCTGTAGCGGTAAATCCCTCCACAATGGATTCATCTCCCGGGCCCGATGGTATTCAGGTGACGGCAAACGAGGTTGCCAATGGGAATCGTTGTCCAGTGGCGTTCGATTATGGCACTGGCTGGTTCGCCGTGGACCTTAACCAAGTTGAGCCGACTCCTCCTCCAGGAGGAAACAATCCTTCGAATGACGCAATGGAGCGTGTCAAATTAAAGATCACTAATGCAAGTCCAGCAGATCGTTTGGTGCGTCTTATGTTTGATAAGAATGTGTCTAATGGCGGATTCCGGCAGAGGTTGGGATCACCGGTGACGGGCATCTCAGCGATTCTTTGCGACGACGAGGGAAATCCTACAGGGCTTCCTGTGCAGTTAAGCAAAAATTGGCATGTTCATCCGAAGGGTGGCGTGTATTCAGGAATCTGGTTCCATGGCATCGGGCAGATCTTTGTACCAAAAGGGGAATCGATCGATCTGGAGCTGCGGATCGCCTACGGACATTGGGGTAGAGTTCCATCAGCATCCCACTCCCAACTCAGTTTGATCGGTTGGGGCACGAATCAACTCTGGGAGCAGGCTGCAATTGGAGCATGGGGAGAAAGCATCTGCTATGATCCCGAACAGGCCAATGCGTCCTGCACGATCACCGACGTGCGTCCACTGATGGTTCCCTCAATGACGACAGGTGGACAATGGGACTGGACGCACAACCATGGAGGAGGGGACTTCTTCCGCTTCTTTGATCCCCAAGGCAAGCGTGTTGCGCATTCCAGAGTCCAGTCAACCATCCAAAAATTCGGCCCCTGTTTGACCGATGCCGTTTATACCGGCGAAATCAACGACACTGGGATTCTTTTCACCGAGCAAGTATTCCTTTCACGGACGGATGACTTGGTGACCGCCACATTTCGCCTCAAGATGAATGTGACCAAGCCGGTCGATTTTTCCCGCTTTGTCATCTTCCAAGTTGGTGCCGACTCCTACCTGTCGACACGTGAAAAAAAATACGCGCTTGGCGACAAAAAGGGAGTTCGAAAACAGTGGAATGCCCGATGGGGGGGGAACGAATACAAGGGCGAACCAATCGAGATGACCGGTCAAGCGCCATGGGTTTCGCTTCATGATGCATTTGTGCCGGAGAACGAGATCGGCACGAGGGCGAACCGTGGGTTCATTATCCGAGAGTGGAAGGCGAAACTCGGTGGGCATGATGTGCCTCCGCTGGTCGCCGAGCACGGGATCAATCGAGGTCCGGATTTCACCGCGTCAACCATCGATATCGTTCCCCCGCTAGCTCTCAAGAGGTTCGAGCCGGGAGATTTTGTGGAAGCCACCATAGAACTGGTCCTTCCGCCCCGGGAGGCGGCACACTATTACGGGACAAATGCCGCATTGCGTGAGGCCCTGAAAAAGACGCCCAATAGTTGGCAACTCGTCCACCGCCAGGCCGCCGGGGGCGATCTTCAGGTTGTTCCAAACACTGGGCAACTTTCTGGCATCTATCCAGGCATTCAAATCGCAGCCACTAATAACCGGGCCGAGTTCACCCTTGAGGGCGGGGTTTCCTTTGTCCCTGTAACAATTTCGCACCTCAATTCATACAAGGGGTTCGAACTCCGCATCGACGGCCAACCGCTGGATCAGAGTGTGCACGGAAAGGATTTCTGGCAGACAAATTTTAATCCTACAAACCGAACGTGGAGCCATACCTACAACATTCCGGCATCGGGCGGCACCAAGCGAACGATTTCCTTCGGTCCGGCAACACCTTGAAATTCGCAATGGCCACCCCATGGCCACTACGGAAATTTCAGGGGTAATCACAGGCGTGCTCCGTTATTTTCTATTCTAGGAGCGTATGGTTCACTTTGGCTTTTAGTATAAAATGAAAAGACGCTTGCTGAGGGATTGGATTTTTGTTCTTCCTCGAGACTTCCTTTTATTGTCCGGCGGCACTTGTTGCGGAGTATTATAATCCTGAGCGTCTTATAGGATAGGATGTGCCTGCCCCCCCCCTTATAGCTTGTATCGCATAATATCAGCAGGCGGGCGCCCTGAGCGAAGTAGGGCGCTCATCGCACGCATTGGTTTATCGATGTGAGTGAAGAACTTTTTGTAGGCCTCACAGAGATGGTTAAGCCCCTCC
>CALAPX010000126.1 GCA_937888355.1 uncultured Spartobacteria bacterium | reverse complement strand
GCATCGGAAGAACTGGGGCACCAGTCTTGGCAATGACCAGTCCGATCCCAGCACGGGCAGGCTGAAGGAGACCATCCATTGAACGGGTCCCCTCTGGAAATAAGACCACAGCATTCCCATCCTTGATTTTCTTAATCACTTCACGGAGGGCAGTCATGTCATTGCCATCACGCTCGACGGGAATGACATTCATCGCTGGAAAAAGAGGTCCGAAGAACGGCCATTTGAGAAGCGTTTTACGGGCTAGGTAGAAAACCCCTCGGCGACTACAAATTCCAGCTAGGGGCGGATCGAAAAAGCTCGAGTGATTGACGGCGATGATGAGGGGGCCTGATTCCAGCATTCGCTCCGGATGTATGACGCGGAGCGCAAAAAAAACCCGGGCAAGGAGTTTAGAGAGATTATAGAAGATATTGTAGACGAGCGTCATTGCTGGTCCCTGGAGGCGTGTGTCAGAATCTCAAAGATTGCATCAACAACACCATCGATAGTGAGATTGGAAGTATCGATGACATGGGCATCCGAAGCGATGGAGAGTGGTGCAATGCTCCGAGTCGAATCCAAGCGGTCACGATTTTCTATGCTATCCTCAAGTCCCTGTGCTGCACGGCGCTGGCGGCGAATCTCTGGAGAGGCATCGAGGTAGAATTTGTAGGGTGTATCTGGAAAAACAGCGGTGCCTATGTCGCGACCTTCCATTACGACATCACGGTCTTTACCAAATCCTCTTAAGAGCGAGGTAATGCATGAGCGCACAGCAGGAACAGTTGCCACTTTTGAAACAGCGGCATTCACCTCATTGTCGTGAGATTCAAATTCCGGCACGTGGTGATCGATCTGAAGGGCAGGGCTGCCAATAGGCGGAACGCTGAGTTCAAGTTGCATTCTGGATACTGCAAATGTGATGGCTTCTTGGTCTGCGGGGTCGATACCGGAGTGTAGAATTTGCCATGTGAGTGCCCGGTATAGGATCCCTGAGTTGAGGCAGGTGCAGGGGAGTTTTTCCGCAAGTTTACGGGCAACAGTGCTTTTTCCCGAGGCGGCAGGTCCATCAATGGCGATGACCATGGTCATAAAGTTGCAGGTTGGGTTTTAAATTGTGAAAGCATTTTCGTGCGGTGCTTGATGCGAACCCCTTTTTTGATCCGTTCGAGTGTCTCGGCAAAGCCCGGATATGAGGTGTTCACACAAGCGGTATCCTCAATCACGGTCTCTCCTGAAGCGAAAAGTCCTGCAATGGCAAAAGCCATGGCTATGCGGTGGTCCCCGAAGCTCGGAAGGCGCGCTCCTTTCAGGGGAGTACCGCCGAGAATTTTCATGCCATCGGGAAACTCCTCCACAGTGACTCCCATGGCACGAAGATTCGAAGCCACAGCAGCGATGCGGTCGGTCTCCTTAACGCGCAATTCAGCTGCATCCCGGATTACTGTGGTTCCTTTGGCCAATGCGGCAGCGACTGAGATAATAGGAATTTCATCGATGACATTCGGGATTTCGGAGCCATGGATTTCTGTGCCTTGGAGTGTCGTTCCCTTGACATCAATATTGCCTGCAGGTTCGCCATTCATCGAGGTTTCGATGATTTCACGAATACGAGCACCCATGCGGATAAGGACATCGATAATCCCTGTGCGGGTGGCATTGAGGCCGACATCGGTAACGAGTAGGCGGGAACCTGGTTGTGCTGCTGCAGCAACCATCCAAAATGCAGCACTGGAGATGTCTCCGGGGACGGTGAAGTCCATTGATTCGGGAATTTGTCCCCCATTAAGAGAAGTGCTTATCTCTGAAAGGCGCCGATTTTTTGGTGAGTCCTTGTGCTCCCAAACCTCCTCCCTGCGGGATTTAATCAGAAAGTAATCAAGCATGCGCTCTGTGTGATCCCGTGATTTGACGGTTTCGATAACAGTTGTCTCGCCTTCAGCAAAAAGACCGGCAAGCAGAACAGCGCTTTTGACCTGGGCACTTGCCACTGGAAGCTTGTAAGTGACGCCCTTAAGGGATGGAGAACCTTCGATGCGGAGTGGCGGGCAGGATTTTTCGCCCTCGGCGGAGATTTCGGCTCCCATGAGGCGAAGAGGATCAATGACACGTTTCATCGGGCGTTTCGAGAGAGAAGGGTCGCCAATGAGAGTGCTGGAGAAGGGTTGGGCTGCGAGGATGCCAGCCATAAGACGCATGGTAGTGCCCGAGTTGCCACAATCAATATCGCCAAAAGGCTTCGTGAAACGGCCTGCGGTGCCTTCCACAACAAGAGTGCCGGGTTCTGGTGATTCGATATGCACTCCGAGTTGACGCATGGCTTGGGCGGTGCTCTTGCAATCCTCGCCCTCCAGGAAGTTACGAATCACACAGGGGCCATTGGATAGCGACGCCATGAGGACTGCTCGATGGGAAATGCTTTTATCCGGCGGCACTTCGATCTCTGTATCGATGATTGGGGCAAGGCGGGATGTGAGAGTATTTTTTTCTTCCTTGGAAAACATGATTTGTCAAAAGGGCGTCCGGGAGCGTAGTAGGGCGGCTTCTGCAAGGAACTGCTCAACAGCGGCGCTATCGTTGTGCTCAAGTCCGAGTGTCAGGGTCTTCAACTCGTTTTGCAAGTCACGTATTCCGGCTAGGATACTCTCGCGATTGTCCAAGAGGATTTCGCTCCACATCGGTGCAGGACCAGAAGCGATGCGTGTGGAATCCCTAAAACCAGCCCCTGAGAGTTCAATGAGAGAAGGGATTTTTCCGATTGCGGCACGAGCCAGCGCAGCGGCGGCGGCATGGGGAAGGTGGCTCACACGGGCTAGTGCCTCATCATGTTGTGCCGGAGACATCTCTTTAATGATGCAACCGGCAGCGCTCCAGATTTCTCGACTGAGATCGATAGCTCGTTTTCCCGTTAGAGGGGTAGGGGTGAGCAAGCATAAGGCACCAGAGTAAAGGTCCGGTCGGGAGGCGTGAATGCCATGCTGCTCAGATCCTGCCATCGGGTGAGCTCCTGCAAATCGCGCGCCAAAGACAGACTCCATGGCAGTTACAATGCGGGATTTTACACTGCCGGCATCGGTAACAATGGCGGAGGGAGGGAGGAGTGGCGCGAGATTTTTAGCCGATTCCACGATTGCATGGGGGGACATGCAAAGAACAGCAATGTCACAGTCCGACAATGCCTCACTGAGGGAGGAAGTGACATGACACCCCAAAAGAATGCTTTGTGCCTCAAGTGCCGCTTCGTTTCGCCTTGCCCACACAGAGACAACAAAACGATTTGGCAGACGCGTCAATGCCAAGGCAAGCGAGCCGCCTATGAGGCCTGGACCGAGAATGGCAACTCTTAAACTCAGGGCACGAGAAAGATCTTGCCCGAGTATGGGCATTTGACTTCGGTTCCTGGAGGAAATCCACGCACGTCAACATATCCTGCATAGGGAGAATGAGGGCTGGTCACGAAGCCCACCTTGCCGGGAACAGGAGTGCCATAGGAGTAATCGCGCGTAGCTGTTGGTGCTGGAGGGGCGAATGGAGTAGGGGTTGGAGTGGGTGTGGGGGGAGCAAATTGCTGCAGAACCTCGCCATCTTCTGTAAAGCCCTCTGGAGTGGGCGTCGGTGTGGCAAACTGTGTGCTGGAGATCATGTGGGATCCGCGATATCCAAACCGGTTGGATGGTGGGCGGGAGTTGTTGGTCTCACAGGCGGCAAGGGCCAACACAGCCCCGGTAGCCCCTAGCACGATAAAGGAAGATTTTTTCATAAATAACAATCTGGCATTAACAAGACACGGAAGTGTGGGCTGTTCAATTCAAAACTGACTTGGGACAATGCCCCGTTCTCAAGGCGGCGGAAGTTCATTTGAAGAAGCGGCGGGCTGCATGGTGTAGGAGGGCCTGTCCCAGAAGTAACGTTTCAGCAATACCTTGATTGTTGCAGTGAGAGGAACGGCAAGAATAGCGCCGAGTAGCCCACCAAGGATGAGGCTCCAAGCCAGCACTGAAAGAATCACGGTAAGTGGGTGGAGTCCGACCGACTCGCCGACGATTTTTGGTGATATAAAAATGCCGTCGATATTATTTGCTAAAATAAATATAGCGGTGACCAAACCCGGATGGAACCAGTCACCAAATTGTGCTGCGGCGATGATTACCGCAGGGATGTAGCAAATCATGATGCCGAGATAAGGAATGAGGCCTAAAAAAGCCACCATGATGCCGATGATAATCGCAAAATCGAGCCCCAAGGCGAGGAGGGCTATGGCAATCAGGAGACCGTCAATCATGCTGACAAGGAGCTGGCCACGGAAGAAATTGATCAAATAGGAATTAATCTCACTTAGAAGGGAGACGATCTCGTTTTTCAAGGGCGAGGCCCGGAGAGGGAGGTAATTCGACCAGTTGTCAGCAATGGATGGGCTGTCTCTGAGGAAGAAAAAAAGGAAAATTGGAACAAGGATGAGGCTGAGGAGAAGTCCGAAGACACCAAGAAACCCGCCGAAGCTTCGTTGAATGAAGCGCCCAGATTCGATCGCGAGGTCAGGGATTTTCTGTTGAACCCATATGCCGGCATCGTCAATTGCAGTACCAATGATGGTTGAAAATTGATCAGTGGAACCCACTTCAGTGCTGCCTGATTGGCGCAGAAAATCGAGTTGAGAGAAGCGGTGAAGTTTCTCCATGGTGCTGATCGCCAGCAACTCGGATTTTTCGAGATAGATGGGGAAGTTGTTCACTAGCGTGACGCCTTGGCGGTAGGCTGGCGGAGCGATGTAAACGGCAAGGCCCACAAAAAATCCGGTGAACGAAATGTAAACGAGAAAAATGCTAACGAGGCGGCTCAACTTGAGGCGCATGAAGAACTTTACTACGGGTTCAAGTAGAAAGGCCAGAATCGCCGCCACCGACACAGGGAGGAGGACCGGCTGGAGAAAAGAGATCGCTTTTACGACCAATGAGCCGAAGAGAAAGGTCGA
>CALAPX010000125.1 GCA_937888355.1 uncultured Spartobacteria bacterium | reverse complement strand
GGCCTTCTCTGACAAAGTTTGGAGGCATCAACTCCGGAGAGCAGCCAGTTTTCCAGTACGGACAGTGAAGAATCAACGCATTGGCGGTGCACGATACTTTTGGATCATCGGAGTGGCTTGTTTCTTCGGATTCAATCAATGCGGATCCCGCTGCCAGCATCGCCCCGGCTGAATCTCCGGCCACCACAATGCGTTCCGGGTCAATCTGAAGTTCTTTGGCGTTGGCCCGGATATGCCGGATGGCGGCCTTGGCGTCTTTGAGGCATTCGATTGGTACCTTCACCTTGTCGCGAGAGCGGAGGCGATAATTTGCTGATGCCGCAACCATCCCCCGCTTGGCCCAGTACGCGCAATTTGGGTAGTGATTGGCAGGACTCCCCTGGTCCCATGAGCCGCCATGGAAATAAATCGCAAATGGGAATACCCGACCTGGTTCACCATATCCCTCTGGAAGAAATATATCCATAGTTAGTTCTTTGTCCTCTAATGTTTTGTAGATCCAATGGGTGTCCGGTGTCGCCGCTTTGTGTGGAGATGATCGCGCTGAAAGGCAGGGCAAAAGCAAAACGCTCAGGGCGATCAGTAAGAATCTATTCGGGATACTATTGAATGGTGTTCGCCAATGGATGAGTAAATCAAACGTCATAACTTAGAATCCAATTGGGAGGGCTCCGGAAATCAAGAACCTTCCAGTAGAGCGAGTGGTGGCGATTGGATAGGGATTCGGCCCTTTTTTAGTCATTGCTTACTGCCGATGTGGCATTTGGCACGCGAAGCGTGTCATAAATATCCCACGCCTTAGGTTGCGCTCCTCCTGATCGGCGGTGGGGTATGGCTTCTCAGATACAGAAAACCGTCCGAGTTGGCTTAATCAATTCGAGGCCACCTTCAGCAAAAAAGGGATAATTTCCAGCGGGGATGAATCCTTGTTTGCATCAACGCGGCTTATATTATCGATTCCATGGGCATGCTGGGTGACACGTTAATCATTTTCATGACCGATAATGGCATGTCCGTGAAATCGGAAACGATTCATGGGGGAAAATTTAGGCCCTTCAACGCCGCTCTGAAAGGCGGCAAGTGCTCGCCCGAGGAGGGCGGCGCGCGCGTTCCATCGTTCTGGATTTGGAAGGGGCATGTGTCAGAGGACATCGACCTGCCAGCTCTCGCTGTGCACATTGATCACTACCGTGCCTTCTGTGAACTGGCAGGAGCCGAAATCCCGCCAAGCTCAATCAAGCCCACTGGTTGCTCCCTCGTTCCCCTGCTGGAAAACCCTTCAGCCAAATGGCCCGAGCGCACCCTTTTCACTCATGTCGGGCGCTGGGATGCTGGAAAATGGTCTGCCCACAAAGACCAAAAATATGCGGCACGATCAAACCGGTGGCGGCTGGTGAATAATGAATTTCTCTATGATATCCTATCCGACCGAGGTCAGAAAAAAGATGTCGCCGCCGAGCATCTTGGTGTTGTTGCCGAGCGTTGCAAACGGTACAACGCTTGGGGGGATTCCCTGCCCCCACTTCTGGTGAACGAAGGCCTCCCGAACATCAAAGGCGGCGACTTTCCTCTGCAAAAACTTCGCGAGACCAAGCGGGAACTGCCGCATTAGGCTCCCCGTGCCATAACAAAATAAACTCTCTCAATATGAAGACCAAACATACCTTAATCCTCTTGGGGATTCTATGCAGCTTCCCCGCATCCAGCCTTGCAAAGCCTGCTCCAAATATCGTGTTGATGTATGTCGACGATCTCGGCTGGCAGGATGTAAAGTGCTATGACATCGGCGATCCAGCACCGATGGAGACGCCGAATATCGATGCCCTGGCCGCCCGAGGTGTGCTCTTTAGAAATGGATATTCCCCGGCACCAACATGCGCACCGAGCCGGTGTGCGGTCATGAGTGGGATCCATCCGGCCCGCGCCCAGAAAACCCATGTGGTAGGGGGAGATCCCCCTGCCGCAAATGCCAGCACCAGAATGATCACGCCGTGGTACAGCGGTCGGATGCCGGCGGATGAATTAACGCTGGCTAAAGTACTTCGCCAACACGGCTATGCCACCGGGCACACCGGAAAGTGGCACATGGCAAAAGAACACTTCTCGTTTCCCGGGCCGTTGGATCAGGGGTTCGATTTCACCACCCATAGGAGTGGTTTTGATGTTCGAGGAGTGCAAACGGCGATGAAGAACCGCTTGGAAGGTTTTGCAACGAAGAAAGAGAGTGATCCCTACCGACTCGATGCCCAGGGATTCCCTACGGATCCAGTGACAACTGCGGCCCTCGATTTCATGGCCACCAACAAGGAGAAGCCATTCTTTCTGTATTA
>CALAPX010000124.1 GCA_937888355.1 uncultured Spartobacteria bacterium | reverse complement strand
CCATTTTATCGATGCGCCGAGCGATGCCGATTTGATACACAAAAATGCGGAACTGATTATAGCGGCTATCAGGTATTCCCTGTAGTTTCTACTCATGCGATTTGGCTTAAACTCCTTTCTTGTTACCTCCAGCTTCTCAAATTCAGATATCCCTTGGATCAAGGATTGTAGGGCTTGGGGAGCCGATTTTGTGGAGTTGGCGGTACTCGAACCCGCCGGCATTGACGTTCCACAATTGCGACGCGCCTTGGATGACGCCGGCATGGTGAACAATCCGGTATGCGGCATGTTCCCCCCCCAGCATGACCTGCGAGGGGATATCGCTCAGCAACAGTCCTGTCTTAATTATGCTCATCAATTGATCGATCTCGCGGCGGCCATTGGCTCAAAGACGATTGCCGGTCCTTTTTACTCCTATGTGGGACACTGTAACATGTACGATGAACGGGAGCGGCAACGCCAATTCGAGCTCGTAGCAGGGCATTTGAAGGCACTTGCCACAATTGCCCAGCAGTCTGGAGTCACGATCGCCCTGGAGCCCCTGAACCGCTTCGAGACCGATTTTATCAATACACTCGCGCAAGCCCGCCGCATGATTGAAGCGGTCGGCAGTCCAGCGCTGAAGATCCACGCTGACACCTTCCACATGCACATCGAGGAGGACCACTCGCCCACCGCGGTGCGCGAGGCGGGCTCGCTGATCGGGCACGTTCATGCCAGCGCGAACCACCGTGGCGTGCCGGGTCGCGACCAAGTTGACTGGACGGGCGTGTTCCAGTCCCTCCGCGACATCAATTACACCGGCGACATGGCGATCGAGACCTTCCCTGTTGACAACACAACGATCGCTCGGGCGGCATCGATCTGGATTCAGCGGTACAAAACCCCTGAGGAAGTCTCCCGCGCAGGCCTCAAATTTCTACGCACCACTTGGAACTCCATTCAAAAATCATGAAAACACCCCTCCTTCCCTCACTCTTAGCCCTCCTGATGTTCACCGCCATCGCCCAAACTGAAGACCCCAAGCCGATCTTTGATGGGAAATCCCTCGCAGGCTGGAGTGGTGACACGACCTTTTGGTCGGTTGAGGACGGCGCCATCGTGGGTAGATCGACCGCTGAAAATCCCCTCACCCAAAACACCTTCTTGATCTGGCAGGACGGAAAGCCTGCTGACTTCGAGCTTACCGCCGAATTTTTGATCAAAGGCAACAACAGCGGGATTCAGTTTCGAAGCGAACTGGAGGAAGGCAAGCCCTTCAGCGTCACTGGCCCGCAGGCGGATATCTCAGCTGACAACAAGTGGACCGGCGCCGCCTACTTTGCAAACAAGGGAATCATCGCGACCCGTGGCGAAAAAGTCGTTTTGGGCGGTGAGATCAAAGATCGCACGGTGGTCGCCAGCGTTGGCGACCCCGCAGAGATTCTCAGCCACGTCAACGAAGGCTGGAACACATACCGCATCATCGCCTCGGGAAACCAAGTCATCCAACTCATCAATGGCGTGGTCACATGCGAGTACACAATGAACGGCCCGGATGCTCCAAAGAACGGCTTGATCGCCCTCCAGCTTCATCAAGGCGCTCCCATGGAAGTGCGCTTCCGCAACATCCGCCTCCAGGAACTCCAGCCCGGCGACAAAAAGAAGATCCTCTTCCTTGCTGGACGCCAAAGCCACGGGCCTGGACAGCATGAGCACAAAGCTGGTTGCCTCCTGCTTGCCCGCTGCCTGAACGAAAGCGGCGGCGATGTCACCGCGCAGGTCACCACCGACGGCCAGTGGCCTCAACCTTGGGTGGGCTACGACAAGCCCGACTCGGTGGTGATGTACTGTGACGGCTACCGCAGTCACCTTGCCAAAAACCACCAAGATAAAATCCAGGCACTCGTTGACCAAGGCGTTGGCGTCGCCTGCCTCCACTTCGGGGTTGAGGTCGAAAAATCAGAGCTCGGCAGCCAGTTCCTCGATTGGATCGGCGGGTATTTCGAGGACGGTTGGTCGGTGAACCCGCATTGGACCCCTGTGCTGGAGCCGCTCCCCGACCATCCGATCAGCAGCGGCGTGAAGCCCTTCGAGGTTAACGACGAGTGGTATTACCACATGCGGTTCCGCCCGAAGTTCGAGAACACTACCGCCATTCTCAGCGCAAAGGCACCTGTCGAAACACTGAATCGAAAAGGGAGCCGGGGGACGAATCCCACTGTTCAAGCGGCCGTCGAGGCCGGGGAGCCTCAGATCATGGCTTGGGCCTATGAACGCCCAAACGGGGGGAGAGGCTTTGGTTTTACCGGCGGCCATTTCCACAAGAACTGGCAACAGGACGATTTCCGGAAGCTTGTCCTCAATGCTCTCTGCTGGACTGCCAAGGCGCCGATCCCGCCCGATGGCATCACCTCCCGCACGCCCACCGAGACGGATATGGAGCTGAACCAGGACCAAACTGGAAAGCGCTGACCTTTTTAACCCACAAATTCCAAAAAACCCATGAACAACCTGCCCTCCAAACCATCCAATATGAAGATGACCCCACTCTCCCGCCGCAAATTTATCGCAGGCGCCGCCGCAACCGGCGCCGGACTCATGTTCCTTCCACGCACCCGCCTCTTTGGCGCGAATGCCCCGAGCAACCGCTTGAATATTGCGCTGATCGGCGCCGCCAAGCGCGCCAGCGCCCACTACGGCACCTTGAAGGATGAGAACGTGATCGCCGTTTGCGATGTCGATAAAAACCATCTTGCCAAAGGCATGGCCCAGTTCCCTCAAGCCAAGGCCTATGAGGATTGGCGCAAGGCCCTCGACCATCCCGGCATTGATGCCGTTCTCTGCTGCACTCCAGACCACACCCATGCGTTCATCGCCAACTGGGCGCTCAACAGGAATTACCACATCTACATGGAGAAACCGCTGGCGATTACCGTGCAGGAAGCCCGTACCGTCCGCGACCATTGGCTCGGCAAAAAAAACAAACTGGCAACCCAGGTCGGCATGCAGCGCCATGCGGAACCCAATTTCAACCGCCTTCGCGAATTGATCCACGACGGAGCGATCGGTCAGCTTCGAGAAGTTCATGCCTGGGGCAACCGCAAGTTTCCAAAGCCCGGCTACCTTCCCGCGACAGGCCCAGCACCTGCGCACCTGAACTTCGACCTGTGGCTCGGCCCATCCCCCGAGCATCCCTACAACCCAGGCTACTTCGCGTCCGATTGCCTCTCATGGAACATGTATTGGGACTTCGGCATCGGCCAGATGGGTGATATGGGCAGCCATACGATGGACATTGTCTGGAATGTCATCGATGCCGGGCTCCCCACCTCGATCAAGTCCGAGTCGCCGGAGACCTTCAATCCCGATGTCACTCCCGTCTTCCTGACCACCTCGTTCATGTTCCCTGCCAATACTTGGCGCGACAAAATCCGTGTCACGTGGCACCAAGGCGGCTCGATGCCGAAATCGCCTTCGGACTGGATCGACTTGAACAAGATCTCCCACGGCGCCCTCTTCAAAGGCGACAAAGGCTTCATCGTCGCCGACTTCACCAGCCGCCTTCTCATTCCCTTCGGAGGCAAAGCAGACCTGACGTATTTCCATCCGCGCGAAGAAGACAAGGTGCTTCCTGATCTCGGCAACTTTCAAAAGCAGTGGACCAGCGCGTGCAAAAACGGAAAACCCGACGACACCGCCTGCAACTTCGAATACAGCGCGAACATGATTGAGTCGATGTGCCTCGGACTGGCCGCCTTCCGCGCCAAAGAGGAACTCCAGTACGATGGCGCCGCCGGACGCATCACAAATAACGAGGCCGCCAACCAGTTCCTGACCAAGCCATACCGCAGTGGATGGACAATGAATGGCTAACGCGAACACGTCTCCAATGCCCATGAATCCACCTCTCACCACCTCCAGCACACTCTCCCGACGCAAATTCATCACCGGCGCTGCCGCCACGGGAGCCGGTCTGATGTTCCTTCCCAAGACAAAGTTGTTTGGAGCCAACGCCCCCAACAATAAACTGAACATCGCGATGATCGGCGCCTGGGGGCGCGCAAGCCAGCATTACAACTGGCTGAAGAACGAGAACATCGTCGCCGTGTGCGATGTGGATAAAAACAATCTCGCCAAGGGACTCGCGGAGTTTCCCGGAGCGACCACCTACGAGGACTGGAGAAAGTGCCTCGATCACAAGGGGCTCGATGCCATCATTTGCTGCACGCCCGACCACACCCATGCGTTCATCACCAACTGGGCGTTGAACCGCGACCTCCATGTCTTCATGGAAAAACCCCTCGCGATCACGGTGAACGAAGCCCGCGCGGTTCGTAAAAAATATTTGGAGAAGAAATCCAAACTCGCCACGCAAGTCGGCACCTTCCGCCACGCCTTCCCGAATGTTACACGCGTCAGGGACATGATCCGCGCCGGCGCGGTCGGCAAAATCAAAGAGGTTCACGCGTGGGGGACCTCCCGTTGGCCAGTGCCTGCCGGCTATGCCCCCGCTGCCGGCCCGGTGCCAGCCCACTTGAACTTCGACTTGTGGCTTGGCCCTTCACCCGAGCATCCCTACAGCCCCGAGTATTTCAGGCTTGGCCAAAGACCGGGCCTCGGATGCCAGTCCTACAATAAATACTGGGACTTCGGCATGGGCTATGCCGGCGACTGGGGGAGCCATGTTTTTGACGTCGCTTGGAACGCGCTGGACGCCGAACTGCCACAGAAAATCAAGGCGATCTCGGATGAGAAATCCAACCCCGCGATCACTCCCCTCGAGATGAGTTCATTGTTCACTATCCCGGCCAATTCGTGGCGCAACGAGGTTCGCGTCGTTTGGCACCAAGGCGGCAAACTGCCATCTGTCCCCGCCGAATGGATCGATCTGGAAAAATTCAAAAGTGGTGTCCTATTTAAAGGCGATCAGGGTTTCCTCCTCTGTGATTTTGATAACCGTGTTCTCATTCCCTTCGGAAAAGACGCCGACCTGAGTTATTTTGCGCCTCTCGCGAAAGACAAGGCAACGCCAATCATTCCAAGCTTCTTTGAGAACTGGACGTCCGCCTGCAAGAACGGTTCCCCGGCGAACACGTGCTGCAATTTCGAGTATGGCTCCAAGATGGTCGAGACACTCGCCCTCGGTCTTGCCGCATTCCGTGCCGGCGCCGAACTTGAGTACGACGGCTCCACTGGACGCATCACGAACAACGAGGCCGCAAATCAATTCCTCACCAAGCCCTACCGCAGCGGCTGGACGATGGAGGGGTAACCACTCCCTCGCCCGACACTTAAACCAAACCATCCATGAACATACACCCAACAACTGAAGTCTCATCGATCAGCCGCCGGAAATTCATTCGTGACACGGCATTCACCGCCGCAAGCATCGGAGCCTTTGGAATCCTCTCTTCAAAAGCACAAACTCCTGCCAGCGGCAAAACCCTTAAAGTTGCGGTTGTCGGATGCGGCGGGCGTAGCCGTGGGGCGCTAAGCAACTTTCAAGAAGCCGCAAAAATTCTTGGGCACAAGGTTGAGGTTGTGGCCCTGTGCGATGCGTTCGAGGACCGCGCCAAGCAGTTCGCCAGCGGCACACAAATCGATCCTTCCCGCTGCCATTGGGGCTTCGACTCCTACAAGAAGGCCGCCGCCTCTGATGCGGAATTCATTATCATGGCAACCCCGCCGAATTTCCGTCCGTTGCATTTCGATGCCATGGTGAAAGCCGGCAAGCATTGCTTCGTTGAGAAACCGCTGGCTGTCGACCCCGTGGGCGCCCGTGCAATCCTCGCCTCCGGCGAACTCGCCCAGCAAAAAGGCCTTGCGGCAATCGTCGGCACCCAGCGTCGCTACGATATCGGTTACCTGACAAACAAGGCCAAGATCGAAGTGGGGGCCATCGGCCCGATCCTTGGAGGAACCGTGTCATGGAACAGCCGCGTGCCATGGGTCAAGGAGCGCCAAGGCAACTGGAGTGACGCCGAATACATGGCGCGCAACTGGCTCAACTTCACCGAACTCTCCGGCGACCACATTGTGGAACAACACATGCACAATCTCGATATCGCCAACTGGTTTATCGGCCGCACCCCGCAGGCGTTCCTTGGTTTCGGAGGCCGCGCCCGCCGCGTGACCGGCAACCAGTACGACTTCTTCAGCTGCGACGTCGATTATGGCGATGGCGTCCACATCCACAGCATGTGCCGCCAGATTAGCGGCACCTATTCGAAAGTCGGCGAGTTCTTCCGTGGCTCGGAAGGCGAGTGCAACGGCGGAGGCAAGATCACCGGCAAGGAAATCGCGATCAAAATCCCTGGCCTGGAAAGCCCCAACTCCTATGTCCAGGAACACGTGGAACTCATCAAGGGGGCGCTTGCTGGCAAGCCGGTCAACACAATCAAGGAGGGCACCGACGCCACCCTGACCGCAATCGGAGCGCGCATCTCGGCCTACACCGGACAAATGGTCCGCTGGACCGACATGACGGCGAACACGAAATCGCCGTTCTATGCCCTGCAACT
>CALAPX010000123.1 GCA_937888355.1 uncultured Spartobacteria bacterium | reverse complement strand
CAGAAGTGGTAAGAGCATTTTTTGTTACAAAAACCCTTGATGAAGTGAATTACAGGGTCTTTTGAAACCAAAAATGCTCGGATTTTTGTGCTACATTTTTTCAGTAATACAAATCAATGTTAGTGAGATGCTTTCGTTTAAAAATTGCTCATCTGCTGGGCAAGACCCTTCTCTATTATCCTCGGCTGGAGTCGCTCCTATTTGGAATGACTCTAAGCATTCCAAAAGTGGATTGGGCGGGGTGATTCAGGCGGGGGGGTTGTAGACAAGAAGCCGTAGGCCGTTTAGGCAAACAAGTACGGTGCTGCCTTCGTGTCCGACAACTCCCATGGGGAGGGCAAGGTCGAGGCCGAAGGTCGCGGCGAGGAGAAGAAGGATCACCGCCGAAGCGAAAGCGAGGTTCTGCCACAGGACGCGGCGGGCATGACGGGCGATGCCAAGGAGAAGCGGGATATTCTCAAGTTTGTCGCCCATCAGGACGATATCCGCAGTCTCCATGGCGATGTCTGTGCCGGCGGCTCCCATGGCCACGCCGACATCAGCCGAGGCAAGAGCTGGGGCATCGTTGACACCATCTCCAACCATCATCACACGGCCTTGTTTCTTGAGTTCGCGGATGGCGGCCACTTTGTCTTCTGGGAGGAGTTCCGCTCGGACGTCATCGACTCCCGCTTCCGCAGCGATCGCGTGGGCAACGGCCTTTTGGTCGCCAGTGAGCATCACGACTTTTTTTACGCCCAGTTCGTGGAGGCGTCGGACCAAGGCTGTGGATTCCGGTCGCAGGGTGTCAGCAAGGGTGATCACAGCGCGGGCGGTCACGCTCTCGCCAGAGCGGATACCCACCCACACACAGGTATGACCACGGGAGGCAAGTGATGAGGCGTGAGTTGATATGGCCTCCATGCCCTCGGCGGCGAGTTCGATAAAGAATCGCTCGCTCCCCACGACAATGTGTTCGCCGTCGATGGTCGCCTCAGCACCTTTTCCAGCGGTGGCTTGGAAGTCCCGGGCAGGCGGGAGTTCTATTTTTAGGGACATCACGCACTGAAAAATAGCGCGAGCGAGGGGGTGTTCGGATTTTTCTTCCAATGCGGCGGTGGCGCCGACGAGTTTGCGAAGTGATTCGGGAATTCCTGCATCTGGGGTGTGGGCACCAGAGGGATCGATGATTGCAGTGACCACCGGTTTGCCTGCTGTGAGGGTGCCGGTTTTGTCAAAGGCAACGATGTCAATTCGGGAGGCTTGTTCCAGATGCGATCCTCCCTTGATGAGAATGCCACGCCGCGCGGCGCCTCCGATTGCCGAGAGGACTGTTGCCGGCGTGCTGATGACCAGTGCACATGGCGAAGCCACCACCATAATAGTCATGGCCCGGTAGAAGGCCTCATTGAATCCCTCGCCCATGAGAAAAAATGGAACAAGAAAAACAAGCGCAGTAAACGCTATGACGCCAGTTGCGTAGTATTGCTCAGCCTCTTCGAGGAAGCGCTGGGTTTTTGATTTTTCGGCTTGGGCCTCCTCGACGAGTTTGACCATGCGGGCAAGAGTCGAGTCCTCCGAACGCGTAGTGACCTTTAGTTCCAGTCCACCACTTTGATTGAGGGTGCCGGCGAAGAGCTTGCTGCCCGACTCTTTCGGTACGGGCAGAGATTCGCCGGTGAGACTCGATTCATCCACGTGGCTCCGGCCTTCCAATACGGTCCCATCGACAGGCACATGCTCTCCCGGGCGCAGAATCACGATATCGCCGACCTGGAGCTCCTCTACACGCACAGTGATAGTTGATCCATCGCGCTTGAGCAGGGCTTTTTCGGGGCGGAGTTTCAAAAGGGAATGGATCGCCTTTCGCGTGCGTTTTAGGGCATAGCTTTGGAGCACGTTCGAGAGGGCAAAGAGAAACAGCAGCAGGGCACCCTCGAAAGGTTGGCCCACGAGTCCCGCACCGATGGCCGCGAGGACCATAAGGACATCAATATCCAAAACCCGCTCGCGGAGCGAGGCGATTGCCGAGCGTACGCCTTGTTGGCCGCAAAAGAAATATGCTCCAGCGTAGAGGATCCATGTGCTGATGGCTGAGGGGCCGATGAGGTGCTCCGAGACAAAGGACATGACGAGAAAAAGAAAACCGGTGGTGCAGGAAATCTCATCGTTGAGTGAACCTGATCTGAGGCGTTGCCAGAGTGTTTCGATATCCTCCTCAAATTCGGGCTTATACTCCGAAATCCTTGCGCCGGCTTCTTTGAGGCCTTGCATGAGCATTTGCTCGTTCGCCGTATTTTCGTCAAACGTCAGACACAAGATCTTGCCAATATAAGTGGCGGTGGCCTTCCTGACGCCCGGAATTTTTTTTACTTTTTTCTCCAGACGGATCGCGCAGGCCTCGCAGGCGTCACTATTCAGGCGGAGGGTTCTTTTTTTGAGTGAGATATCCGGAGCGTGAGATTCTGCGATTCGGCGGAGTTCATCTTTTCCAATTGTGGATGGATCGTATTCGATCTCGATGGCGGCTTTGCCTTTAACAGGATGCGCATCGACCACGCCCTTGTGACGGGCGATAGACCTGGTGGATTCATTCAACGCCTGATCGAACTCGTTTTTGTCGTTCATGATGACTTGCCAAACCAAGCACACGACTCGCTTGGTGGCACCTTGAAAAAGGCAAAAAAAACGCGTGGACTCAAGTCCACGCGCTTTTTTTGGAAGGAAATATGAATCAGTTGGCAGCGATGGCTTGGTCAACATTCACGCGACGTCCGTTTTTATCGAACTTCACATGTCCATCTACAAGTGCCCAGATGGTGTAATCGCGACCGAGTCCGACGTTGCGGCCGGGTAAAAACTTGGTGCCACGCTGGCGTAGGATGATATTTCCAGCAATGACTGACTCGCCGCCGAATTTTTTCACCCCGAGGCGCTTGCTAACGCTGTCGCGTCCATTTTTGACGCTGCCTTGTCCTTTTTTATGGGCCATAAATTATTACTTGGTTGAAATTGATTCTATCTTGAGTTTGGTGAGTTGGCGGCGATGGCCAACGGTACGATGATAGCCTTTGCGGCGGCGGAATTTGAAAGCAATAACTTTATCGCCCTTGAATTGGTCGACAACCGTTGCATTCACTTTGGCCCCTTCAACAAAAGGTGAGCCAACTTTCACGTCATCACCCTCGGAAACGAGGAGGACTTCAGCGAGGTTGAGGGCTGTCCCGACTTCGGCGTCGAGTTTTTCCACATCGATTTCGCTTCCGGATTCGACGCGGTATTGTTTGCCGCCTGTTTTGATGACTGCGTATGGCATAAAAAAATCTTGGTTAAGTAGGGCTGGCGAAAATGCGGTAATTCGGAATTTATGCAAGTTCAAAACGCAAAAATCGAGTGGCTGGCGTTGGTGATCCTTGAATTGCAATCTCAACTACGCGTCAGACACCCGGCAAGACCTGTGGCAGATTTCAAGTGTTGGGTTTATTAAAACCCGGCAGGCAAATGAAAATGCCTTTCCATGGGTGTGGGGAGTCGAAATAATCACGCCACATTTTTTTCGATTTTTTCAGATATGTCATCCAAGCCCAATCCTCGCCCGTATTCCTCAGAAGTATTCGACGGTCTTAGTCGCGCCCCGAGTCGGGCGATGCTGTATCCGGTCGGGTACAAGGAAAGCGATTTTAAAAAGCCGCAGGTCGGCATTGCTTCCACATGGAGCATGGTCACGCCCTGCAATATGCATATTGATCAACTCGCTCGAGAGGCTGCGCTGGGGGTCGATTCCGCCGGAGGCAAGGCGACGATCTTTAATACGATCACGATTTCCGATGGCATCTCGATGGGGACTCAGGGAATGAAATACTCACTCGTCTCCCGGGAGGTGATCGCCGACTCGATCGAGACAGTGGTTGGATGCCAAGGTTTTGACGGATTTGTGGCAATTGGCGGCTGTGACAAAAATATGCCCGCTTGCGTCATGGCGATGACCCGAATGAATCGAGCCTCGGTCTTTGTTTATGGCGGCACTATCCAGCCGGGGTGCCTTGCCAAACGACAGCTTGATGTCGTCTCGGTTTTTGAGGCTGTAGGCCAATGTGCCGCAAACAAAATTTCCAAAAAGGAACTTCACGATGTCGAATCCAATGCGATTCCCGGACCAGGGTCGTGCGGAGGGATGTATACCGCCAACACGATGGCTTCCGCAATTGAGGCGATGGGATTCAGCCTGCCTAACAGTTCCGCTCAAAACGCAGTGTCCTCTCACAAGACGGCGGATTGCAGGAATGCCGGCGCTGCTGTGTTGAATTTGCTCAAGCGCGGCATCCGGCCTTCGGACATCATCTCCAAGGAGGCGCTGGAAAACGCAATCACGGTGACAATCGCTCTTGGCGGATCCACCAACGCAGTTTTGCATCTCTTGGCCATCGCGCACACGGCAAATATCAAGCTCACTCTTGAGGATTTCACACGCATCGGCCGAAGGGTGCCTGTTCTAGCCGATCTGAAGCCAAGTGGCCGCTACCTGATGAGCGAGCTCGTTGATATTGGCGGCATCGTCCCGCTTATGAAAACTCTGCTGGCAGAAGGGTTGCTCCACGGCGACTGTCTGACGGTCACAGGAAAAACGATCAAGCAGAACCTGGCCCCCTTTAAGCCTTATCCGAAGGGGCAGACGATTGTGCGACCACTGAAGAATCCGATCAAAAAAGACAGCCATTTGGTGATTCTCAAAGGCAACCTCGCTCCCGCTGGAGCGGTGGCGAAGATCAGCGGCAAAGAAGGTGAGAAATTCAGCGGACGAGCCCGCGTTTTTGAGTCCGAGGAAACCGCGTTGGAAGCGATTCTTTCAAACAAAGTGCAGAAGGGCGATGTGATTGTCATTCGCTACGAGGGGCCGCGGGGCGGTCCTGGCATGCGGGAGATGCTTTCCCCCACGAGCGCCGTCATGGGAGCCGGACTGGGCAAGGATGTCGCCTTGATTACCGACGGCCGTTTTTCAGGTGGAACCCACGGATTTGTGGTTGGCCATATCACGCCTGAGGCTTTCGACGGTGGTCCGCTTGCGATCGTGAAAAATGGCGATCCGCTCACGATCGACGGGATTTCCCACAAGCTCACACTCGATCTGCCAAAGAAGGAAATCTCAGCGAGATTGGCCAAATGGAAAAAGCCGAAGCCTCGGATGAATCGCGGCGTGTTGGCAAAATATGCCAAGCTTGTTTCCACGGCCTCTGAAGGGGCGGTAACCGATGCGGCATTGTAACAGGTGACCTTGATCCTCTCATGAGCCAATATCCGGCAAACCCGATGCAGGCGGCTGCATTTCTGCGCCATGAAGCCGCTCCGCGTGATCCTGGTGCGATTCGCCAGATTTCGATCAGCTTCGGTGAGAGTATTGATCAAGACCTCCTCCGCAAGGCTTGGAGCGCAGTGTTCAACAGGCATCCGATCCTGAGGTCGGCTTTCATCAAATCCGGAAACGCGGTAATGGTTCGCGAGGCGGCGAAGGCGGACCCCGATTGGATTGAATTCGACTGGCGGAGCATTCCTCAAGAAGACCTCCCTGCAAAGTGGAATGATCTTCTCGTTCGTGATGCCGATAACGAGTTTGAAGCATTGGCGGTGCCTCTTTTGCGGTGGTATGCCATTCAATTGCCCGGCGGGGCATGGCACTACCTCCTCTCCTCTCCCTCGTACTTGATCGACGAGTTTTCCACGACACGGATCCTGATCGACCTCCTTCTCGTGTTGGGGGATGCTTCAATTGCTCCTGCTGCTTCGATGCCTGTTCCATCCAAAGCCAAAGGATGGGAAAACTTTCTTAAGGGAGCCAAAGCGCCACAAGTGCTCTTTCCCCGCCTTGGTGACGGATCCTCCGTGCGCGCCTCAATGCTCCTAAACCGCGACAAGACGGCTGAGTTTTCCGCATTCTGCCTCCAGCATGATTTGGAAGAGAGTCTTGTTGTTCGCTGCCTGTTTGGGCTCTTATTAAGGCGCCTCGGAGCCAAGGGGAATGTGATGAAAGTCCTTTTTGATGCACGCGGCGATTCCGCCGAGGCCGGATACTTTCAAAACTGGCTTCCTGTCGCCCAAGCCTGGCTTGGGCCTGTTCGTGAGTGGCTTGCCGAGGAGCAGGAACGTGCCGATGCCATGGATGAACACACATGGATCGAGCCTGATACTGCGATCCTTGAAGCGGGGCTGGATTTTTCCGCCAGTGAAATTCCCGTGTCCTATGCTTGGAAAACAGGAACGATAAATACCGTGATCCACACCGCGTTGCCGCGATGGATCAATTTTGATGCGCAGCCCCGGCAGATTGACGCCGGCGGGGTGTTGCTCGAGGCGCGGCCCGGACCAAGGCTTGAATTGTCACTTTGTGGCCCGTTTTCAACTGAAGCCGCCACAAAAGAAGTTCTCGCCCGTTTGGTAGGCTTGATTTCTGAAATTTCTGAAATTTACAACAAGCCTGTCGACCGCATGCCTTTGTTGCCGCCTGATGAAATCCGCGTGTTGCGGGACTGGACGCGCGGGAGGGATGTCCCAGCAACGCCACCTTCATTGGTTGATGCGTTTCGAGATGTCGTCGATGTGAATGCCGATGCGATTGCGATCCGCTGCGGCGACTACGCCATGACCTATTTGGAATTGAACGAGTTGTCGGACAAGTTGGCGGCGCACATGACACAGGTGGGATTTGCGGGGGGGTGGCATACAGGCTTGATCATGTCGCCATCGGCTTGGGTTGGCGTCGCTCTTTTGGGTTCCTGGAAGGCTGGCAATTCATGCATCGCTCTCGATCCTGAGGCCGATAGTGATTGGATAGAGCAGACCTTGGCAGCACACGATGTTGCCGTTGTCATTTGCGATATGCAGAGCATGGAGGGTATCGACCAGTCCCAAAGGCGATGCATCGTGATTGATCAGGATTGGGATTCGCTCGAACTCGCCTTAATCGAGCCACGGGAGATCAAAGCCGAGCAACTTGCGGCCACTCTGCCCGGGCATATGGGATGTGATCTTCCAATCCTCGCAGCTCTTACGCACGGCACCATGGCGGCCGCTGCTCTGGAGGGGGCAAGGGTCATGGATTTCAAGGCCGGCGAGGCGTTTCTTGTCCGGGCTGTTCCCGGTGGCGGTGCGTTTTTTGATGAATGGCTCATTCCTTTGCTCTCGGGCGGGACGGCATTTATTCCGGAGGAGGAATTGAACGAGCCGGCGACCGCTCCCGTGACCCACCTGCGCCTGACCACTCCGGAGTGGGCAAATCAAGCTGCGGCATGGCTTCGTGGTGGGGCTCCAGCTGCCAATTCCTTGCGAGTGGTGGCTGTGGAGGCGGGAACTCCTTCTCAAATCGCCCGTACGGTATGGCACACGCGCTTGCACCCGCCACTGCATCAGGTTGTCTTTTCAAGTCCTGCTGGGTTGTGCGGCATGGGGTTGGCGGGCGCGGCAAGAAAAGATCTCGCGACACTTTCCGCAGGCAAGCCTACTGGCGATGTCCGGATTTCCTTGGCAGATGAGGATGGAATGGAGGTGCTGCCCGGTTTTGCCGCCTCAGTGCACATGAAATTTCCCGGGTGGAAAAATCAGGCAGGGGCCGCCGGCCGGCTTGGGATCGAGTTGGGACTTCTTGGGTGGCGGGACAAGGATGGTGATGTGTTTTTGGAAAGTGCTGAAAGGTCGAGTGCCGGAGTGCCTGCTGCCGCAGAAAATTTGGCGCGGATGCCATTTCATTCCCACGCTTTGGATGTCTTTGTCTCGGGAGATGTGTTTGTCCTGTCGACCGACGAGGTTCCCGGAGCAGTGCGTATTGATGAATGGCCGCTCAACCGCGGGGGTTGGGTGGATGTGAATGCACTGACTGGCAGCAAGGATTCGCCCTCTCCGACTATGCTTTCGGAAAAATCCCCGGCGGATGGTGCGCGAGCCGTGCTGATCAATCAACCGCCACCACCCCGTCGGAGATCACTAGATGCCTGGTCGCCAATAGTAAAAATGCAGCCCGGGCAAGGTGGTGAGTTGCTGGTGCTGGTGCATGCCGCTTCCGGTGACCCTGCGGATTATGCTGAATTGCTTATGGCTCTCGGGCCTGAGCGACCGGTGATCGGAATCGAGGCCCGAGGCACACTGAATCCGGAGTCATGCCACCCTTCCGTGGAAAGTGCCGCCGCTCAATATATCGCGGCATTGTTCGAAGAGGAGCGACCCCAGGAATATCAGTTGGCGGGATATGGTTTCGGGGGAACTGTGGTTCTTGAAATGGCTCGTCAATTGACCGCCGCCGGTCGTGTGCTGCCTCGAATCGTTTTATTCGGATCAACACCACCACGCCATGAGTCTCCGGGTGGGTGGCTGTATGCCGTTAAGAAGGTGCTGAAAAAAAATGCCCTTCCGCTTCGTATGGAGCCTGGAGAGCCGACTAGCGATATTGAGAAGAGGCACCAAGAATTATGGACTGCCTACAGAACCGGAAAATTTGATTTTCCTGCCACGGTGATTCTGCCCGCCGATGCGGAATCCGATGCAGCGGCGGTGTGGAGCGAGATTCTTCCCAAAGCGGATTTCGAGGTAACCAAGTCTCCTTGGGCATGCATGCTCGATTTCCCTGCAGTGAAGCGTGTGGCTTCTATTCTGAACTGCACCTCAGCTTCTCCAGACGGCGACAACGCCTTCTCCTGAGCCCTGTCCGGAAGTTTAGTTTGTGAAACTCCGGACTTGGTCGAGAATCACATCAGCAAAACCGGGGTCTGTACCAATCGCGCCACTATAGAAAAGTTGTTTACCGCGGAGGGAATAGGGGTTGTTCCTGAAGACTGTGCTTTGGCTTGCTGCTGGTCCGATATCTTCTTGAATCCCAAGGAGGACAGGAATGTCCTGATAGCTGTGTAGTCCATCCGAAATAAAAAATGGAACCACAATGACATTTTTCTGTGAAGAAAGTTTGTCCCATTCCGAGATAAGGGGATCTTCCTCCATGTAGGCAGCAATGACCTCGGCATATTCGCCCTTTTCCGAAATGATTTTCACCTGGTGCTTTGCTGCGACTGCGGAGTTGTCATTAAGGCCAGTGCCGTGACCCACAATAAAAAGGGATGTCTCGGAAGGGGGAACGTCTGGAGCAACTGATTTTGCCTGTTTGACGAGAAGCGAGGTCATGGCGTCATGGCTGCCGGCTGGATCACAGTAGTGGATTGCTCGCTTGCCAATGCGGGTCGTTTTTCCCTCTAGCCCTAGTTCGCGGGGAATGACTGTGCGGGTGAAATAACCTTCGCTGATGAAGTTGGGAACAACGAAGACCTCATCACTATCCACCATGCGAAGCGCCTCGCGAAAACCAGGCTCCTCCTTCCAAAAGCAACTTGCCACCTCGGAAAAGATGCCGCGGTTCCGGATTTCGCGGGCATGGACAAGAGTCGGGGCACTGGAGTCCGGGTTCACGGTTGAGCCGTGACCTACAATGAGAAGTGCCGAGCGGGAAAAATCATTCATGGGATATCCTAGAATACGAGAGCTGAAAGAGATTGGAACCAGGTTTTTTTGTTTTGATGGTTTAGGATGACGCTCCGTCGGGTTGGAGGCGGATTTTAACGGGTGAAGGGCGGAAACATTGTCCAACCCGACCTTCTTTTGCTTGCTTCGGAGAAGGCATCCGTTGATATGTTGACGCGTTTTTCAGCGCCCCGGAAACGGGGAATTTTTCAAGGATACTTTTCAACATGAGCGAGACGGCAACACCTGTGGCAATGGTCAATGTGCAAATCGACGGGGAGTGGAAGCAGTTCCCGAAAGGCACACGCGTGATCGAAGCCTGCATGCAAAGCGGGAAATTTATCCCGCACTATTGCTATCACCCGAAATTAAGTTCTCCCGGAAATTGCCGTATGTGTCTTGTGGAGACGGGCCGCCCTAAGATGACGCCAGAGCGTCAACCTGTGCTTGATGCAGAGGGGCGTCCGGAGATTGGCTGGGGCCCAAAACCGGAAATTTGCTGTGCGGCAGAGGTAAGCGAGGGAATGGGTGTGCGTACGACCTCGCCGCTTGTCGAGGAGTGCCGTAAAGGTGTCATGGAATTTCTGTTGATCAACCACCCCCTGGATTGCCCGATCTGTGACCAGGCCGGGGAATGCAGATTGCAGGAGTTTTCAGTTGAGTTTGGAAAAGGGGAGTCGCGCTTCCGCGAAGAGAAGGTCAAAAAGCCCAAGCGTGTCGATATCGGTGAACGGATCGTGCTTGATGACGAACGCTGTATCATGTGTTCGCGTTGTATTCGCTTCATGAAGGAAATCGCCAATGATGATGTGCTAGGATTCCTGAATCGTGGCAGCCACACAACGTTGTCTGTTTATCCCGGGAAGCGGCTTGACAGTAATTACTCGCTGAACACCGTAGACATCTGCCCGGTGGGCGCTCTGACCAGCAAGGATTTTCGCTTCAAGATGCGGGTTTGGTTCCTGAAAGAAACCAAGAGCATTGATGTGAACTGTGGGACCGGTTCAAATATTATTATCTCGAGTCGAGAGAACGTTGTTTACCGCATCACCCCACGGGATAATGATTTTGTAAACTCATGCTGGCTGCCTGACAGCCACCGGTTGAATTTCCACTACATTAATAGCGACGCGCGCTTAAAGGAACCGTCGATAAAAGGTGAGGGGGTTTCTGTGAATTGGATGCATGCGATCGCGGGTGCCGCTGAGAAACTCCGCGGATGCGATCCTGCGAAGACAGCGATGATCGCCTCTGCTCGCATGACAAATGAGGAGCTTTTCCTAGCGCGTCGCTTGGCAGATACGCTGAAAATTGGGCGGTTTGATGTCCTTCCACGCACCCAGCAGGGTGATGGATTTCTGGTTTCCAATGATGGGAACCCCAATACCGCCGGAGCAAAACTTCTTGGGATGGCTACGGGAAGGCTTCAGGGGATCGTTGAAGGGGTAGAATCCGGCGAGATCCAATCTCTTGTGTTGCTCGGCGAGGATGCAGTCACATGCGGGATTTCTCCCGCAGCGTTGGAAAAACTCAGTGCGCTTGTCGTGATGGGAATCCTGAAAAATACTAGCACGGAGCTTGCGCATGTTGTTCTTCCTGCCAGCGCGTGGGCTGAGAAGCGTGGCACTATGATTAATGTGAAAGGACGTCTTCAGCGCTTGAACCAGGCTGTAAATCCTCCCGGACAGTCCAGAGACGATTGGGAGATCCTACGAGACTTGATCCAAGCCCTCTCCGGTGCGAATGAAATTTCTACCATCGAGGAGGTTTTCAAACAGATGGCCTCGGGTGTTTCCGCCTTGGAGGGACTGACGATCAGTCGTGTTGGCGATCTTGGAGTACAACTGAATCTCCCTGCTTGATCATGCGCCGCTTCTTGCTTTTGGCGGCATTCATTCTTGGATTGTCGGGATGCGCTGGGCGCGATGCGGTGACCCCACTCAATCCCCGCCACACGCGGATCGAGTGGTTGGGAAATGAATGTTTCCGCATCACCTCTCCTATCGGGACCTCTATTCTCACAAATCCGTATGCACCCAAAACTGGCGGAAGGTCGCTCCCCTCGAACCTTAAGAGCGATGTTGTGCTGATTACTTCGGAAACCCCGCAGAACAACAACGTCAATGCACTTGCAAACCAACCGGCCATTCTTCGCGGTGGGGTGGGGATTGGGGTAAATAATGTAACAGGAATCAGGATTGTTGGAGTGCCTCTTTATCTGAATCCCGAATCACCCTCATCGCTCGGCATGAATTTAGTCTACGCGTGGACGATGGACGGGATTCGCTACTGCTTTGCAATGCATCCTTCCAGCGCTCTTGATGCCGATCAATTGGCTCAGGTCGGACGTGTGGATGTGCTGTTCATGACCCCGCAAGGAATAAGCGCCACGCTTCGCGAGAATTTTTTAACACAATTAAAACCACATTTATTGATTCCCGCAGGCTCTGGAGCGAAGGGATGGACTGTGGGAGATAAACATGCCGTGCAGGGTGGGGGCTTGATGCTTGCCAGAGAGATGTTGCCTGCCGGCATCGCAACCCTCCATTTTTAATCAATGGGAAAAAGGATCTTAATTACAGGTTCGGGTGGACGAGAACATGCGCTGGCATGGAAGTTAAGCCAATCTCCCGCTGTTGATCATATTTATGTGGCTCCGGGAAACGCTGGTACGGCGTTGCTTGCTGAAAATGTCCCGATCGCTCCAGAGAATGCCCAAGGCTTACTTGCCTTTGCTCGTGAAAATCGGATCG
>CALAPX010000122.1 GCA_937888355.1 uncultured Spartobacteria bacterium | reverse complement strand
TTTTGCCCATTTCCCGGTAGGTTTGCGCCGGGTGCAGCGTGGACAAACGCTGAGATTCTTCGGGGTTGGCCGAGAGCCACTGGAGGATCTCAATGCCGACCGGACTATCCATCGCCAGGTGCTGCATGGGCAGCGACATGGGCGTATCGGGATTTAAGGAGGCCATGAGTTCCGGGTCTTGCGCGGAGGCGTCCTGCAACCGAGACATCCACTGCTGCTGCTGCTGTTGCTGGGTTTCCTCAATCTGGCGCTGCTGGTAAGCCTGATGGCGCACCACATCGCGTTCCTGATGTCGGGCATCGGCCACAAACGATGCCAACGCCATCGAGTAGTCCTCGTAGGCGTCAAACTGCTCGACCTTCGGGACACCCGGCATCTGCTTGAATCGCGCCCAGTCGGGAGCCGCATCCGTTTCGACGGGAAGGGGCTGCACCAGTTGCTGGACACGGGCTTCGGCGGCTTCGGCGCGACGTTCCGCTTCCCGCTGTTTCGTAATCGCGGCCTTGACCGCTTCCGTGGGGTCGCTTCGTCGATTAGCTTTCACAGGAGACGCTTTAACCGGCTCATCCAGTGGAATATCTGGAGAAGTCGATTCCACCACCACGTCCTGTTCCAGCATGGTCTGAATCTGTTCAGGCGACTCATGGCTGGAATCAATCGTCAGATCGCTGACGGGGGCTGAGATAGGGACTTCGCTCGTCTCTGTAGACATACGCCTCGCGGTGAAAGGGGGGAACATCAACGATAAAAAGGGCGGGTCTCGTGGCTTTCGCCAGAAACACGCCCCCTACTCGTGCGTCCCCTTGTCGTCTTACCCGCTGGGGGGCGGTTGTCGGCGCGGTAATTAGTCGCGCCCTAGTAAAACGTCAGTGAATAACTAATTTGCTATTCTACACAATTACCACATATTTGCAAGAATGCATGTTTATTCGTCGATATCCTGTGATACGGGCATCTCGACGGCCATGATGCGCTCATGTTCCGCATCGCGGCTGTCGCGCTCAGCCATCTGCTGCTCATGGGCCTGCTTGGCGGCTTGCTGCACCGACACGACTTCATGGGCGGTATCCGCCCGATCCTTCGCGGTCGCAGCCGCCAGCGCGGCATTGGCCTCATCCGCACGGATCTTCATGGCGGTAATCGTCATCTGCGTCTCGTTCCGCATCCGCTCGATTTCGATTTTGGCCTGTTGATCGCTCTGGGCTTGCATGGTCTGCGCTTGCAGCTTCTCGCGCTCCTGCTGGAGGATCATGTCCTGCTTTTGGAGTTCCAATTGCGCCTGTTGTTGGAGTTTCTGGCCGTCCGATTCCAGCAACTTGGTCTTTTCGTCTAGCGCCTTGCCCAATTGCTCAACCATCTGGCTGGCTTGCTGCAATTGCTGCTGCAACTGCTGCGGATCAGGCTCATTCCCCTGCGCTTGCAGCGGCGGCGGCAACATCTTCTTGACGCGCTCGGCGGCCTCCAAATGTCCGGGGAAATCGCGGAACTTCAGGTAGATATCGCCCAAAATGGGGAACAAGGCGGGATTGGCTTGGAACAGGTTGCCCATCTCGTCTGCGCCTTCTTCATTCCGGCTCTTATAGCTCTTGCCAATACTGACCGACACGCCGTAGCGGCCCTTCTTGAGTTCATAATTGAGCACTTTGCCCTGCGGACGCGCCCCACCCATCGGCGACGGCATTCCCGGCGGCATGGGGGGCGCACCTTGCGGCATCGGCATCCCGGGCTGACCCATCGTTCCCATCGGCATGGGTGGCGCAGGAGGAGCCTGTGGTGCGCCCTGTGGCACCGCCACGGGACGCTGGTTCTGGGGGTTCACCCGGAACGGCTGGTTCAGCATGACCGTTTTTGAGCGATCTTCCCGGTCAAGAATCCGGGCCACGCGACCGGGACGGTCATAAATATGCGGAATCAAGTCCAGCACGACCTTGGCTTCGTAGGTCATGCTGATTTCGGCCAGATTGTCCAAGAAATGGCTCGACCCGGCCATGTGCTGGTTCTGGAGGGCCAAGACCGCCCGACCGCTCTTGGCGTTCGTGGCTTGCTGACCCAGCGCACTCTCGTAGGCGCCCGTGCCTTCGTGAATAAACTCCCGCGCCTGCTGGAGCAGCAGCATCGAGGGGCCAAGCCGCGACGTATCCACCTGGGTGCGCTGCGGCGGCGGGGCGGGTGTGCCATTCAAGGAGACATTGCGGTAGCGCAAGTAGGGGAAGTTGCGGACGTTCGCCAACTGCCACTCTTCTTCGTGGCCCTCTTCCTGCCCTTCCACCATCGTATACGGCGCTTTGGTTTCCAGTGACGCCATTTCCACGGCACTGCTGGCGCTGTAATTCAGCAGTCGCACGGCATCTTTATTGGGTTCGATCATGCCGACCCAGCGCCGTTCCTGCTCAAACGGGATCAGTTCTCGCCCCACCACCGGGATAATCGGAATATACCGGCCATCCATAGCCTGCTTGGGTTCCAGCTCCTCGATGGCGTTGATGGTAGACCAATAGAGAACGGGCTTCTTTTCCGTGCGCGTCCGAGCGGCGGCACCTGTGCGCGGCTGTCGCCCCTGCGGGATGCGCTCGGCCACTGCATCCGTGCCGTCATCCAGCAGGATGCGGGTAATTGTCTCGTATTCCATGCGGTAATACTCGGCCACCCGCACAGCGCGGCCTTCGCCTTCATCGCCACTCACCCACGACTGCGTGGACATCCCAATGGCCGATAACTCGTCTTCCGAGAACGACGCCATCGCACTCTGGGGATACCGGCGCTTGTAGGTTGCCCACGGCATGTCATTGACCAGAAACGCCCACTGGCCGTCCGAAAAGTCCGGTTCTTGGGCAAACGGGTCGAGCACGACGCTGCCCTGCTGCAAGATCCGTTTAATCATGATCCGCTGGTCAAACGGGTCGTCTGAGTCCGGGTCGGCTTCGGTCATCACGCGGTAATACCCGCGTCCCGCCTTGACCGCGCGTTCAAATGCCCAACTCCTCGCCAATCCCGCTCGACTTTCGACCTCAATCCGGCGATACAGCCCCTGAATAATCTCAGCGGTATCGTCATTGGCCTCATCGGACAGCGCATGAATCGTGACGCCCAGATGCGCCCCTTTTTCAGCGTTCAGCACCAACTGGATCGGGTGATCTAAGCTGGGGATGGACAACATGGGCCGCTGTGGAATGGCCACGCCGCCAATTAATTGCGGCTTGCGCTGGTCTTTGACCTCGGTGGGCCAGCACAGATCCGGCACCTGAAAGCGCAGGGCGTCCACTTCACGATTGCGCTGCTCGACATCGGCGTCGGTGCCGACTTTAAACCGGTCAAGGGCTTGCTGCAATTCAGGTGTTGCCATTTAATGTGCCATCCAGCTTGAGGCTTGCGAGGTGCGTCGTGGTGACCGATTGACCGTCTGTGGGGCCACGCGCATTTGTGACCGCCCACTAATGACTAAATACCGCGTGGCATCCATCAAATGGTCGCCACTTTTGACAATCTTACCTTGCTCGTCCCGATGATACTTGCGAAACTCGTTGCGCCAGTTCCGCAGATGCTCCTGCACCTTGAGTCGCCCGGATACCAGCAGGTTCCACGTCTCGGTAATCCCCGCTTCGACGGCATTCACCGCCGGATCGAGCTTCAGGCCCAGCCGCCCGTAAATCTGGATCAGGGTGCGTCCATCAATCTGGCTACTGCCCGACGAGGCGGGGTCAATGACACCCGACATCCATGCGCCACGGGCTTTGACGGCTTCGGCATGGCTGGCGGGTTCCCCCTGCCCCTGATAATGCTCGTCATACAGCACAATTTGCCCCGATCCGGGGTTCTGTGCGCCCCAGATGACCGCCGTGCGGTTCCAGCCGACATCCATGGCGTAGACTTTGCGCCAGGTGTCGGGAATCTCGGTCGTGGGGACAATCACGTCTTTTTCGGAGATCGGGTAAATAGCCCCTGACCCGAGACTGGGTTCGCCTTCCGTCCGAGCCGCAATCTGGTAGGGCGGCGTCGTCGCCATCAAAGCGCGGCGTTCATCGACATCCAGATGCGGGACATCCTTCCATCCGGCTTGGATATATGTCTTGAACTCAGCGGCGAGATCCGTTTCCGGCTCCAAAAAGCCCTTGACCACGGCGCTCATGCCCTGCAACGGCGTGAACGTCACCATCACAATGCCCTTGGTGGTCACGGTGCGGTAGAGCATTTCGGTGTAGCAGTCGGACGGCGGCTCCTCGTCGCACCAGATGACGTGCTTACTGGTGCCTTCAAACGACGGACGCCCCTGCTCGTAGGTCTTGAGGCCCAACAAGCTCTGACCCCCGGACACATGCTTAATGACCGCACCTTCCAGCGCCCCCGGCAACCCTCGGCTGCTGATCGTGGACAGAATCAAGTGGGAGGGAATCATGCCCGTGCCGGGCAGTTGCACCGATCCCAGCAACTTGGCTTGGACAATATCGCGGGTGGTCTGACTATTGGTGCCAACCGCCCAACACTCGACGGGGGTGTCAAACCGACGACCGGCCCACCACTTGGGGTAGAGGCCGGTCAGGTGGCAGGTGAGTTCGTAGGCTCCCGCTTCCGATTTGCCCACGCGGTTCGCGGCCATGAACAGCCGCTCTTTAAAGACTTTGCCTTGCGAGAAGAACTCCAGATGGCGGGGGTAGAGCGCCCGGGCCAAGGGGCCGCTGTCAGCAAAGAAGTTCGTGAACCGGGATGACGACCGGCGTTCCGCTTCATCCATTAGGCGCTGAAACAGCACCTGTTCGTCTAGCGTCAGTGGCATTTAATCGTGGAGCTTCTTGAGCAACGCCGCCATGCTGGCTTTCAGTTCCGCATCACTCAGACTGGCCGTGGGGGTCGACGTGACATCCAGATCCAGACTCTGCCGCGCCTGTCCAAACAGCCGATCCATGATGTCCTTGAGAATCGGCGCACTGGGCGCAATCGCACTGAGCCGATAGACCTGCTCCCCGGCGTCCAGTTTCTCCGACATCACGTCCGAGTCCACCACCGTCTGCCACTTGCCCTGCGCGTCCCGCGCCTGCATATGGGTGACGCCCTCAGCGGCGGTCAACTGCGCTTCGACGAGCCGGTCAAACCGCTTGGACACGGCCTGTTTCCACGCCGCCAGCAGTTCCGTCTTTTCACGGACGCGCATAGTCTGACGAATCTTGGGGCCATTCACGATGTCACCCTTGGGTCTGTGCCGATACCCGGGGCCAAGTTTTGGTGTTCTCATAACGACGCCCATCTTACCCTATTTCATGGTATGGTGTGTCTGCTCGGCTGGGAGGGTAAACCGCTGGCGGCAGAGCGACGTTGTTCAGGTGGCTACCAGTATCAGACAGCTACCACGGTGGGAACCCCCTTCAGTGGGGAACCGATTAGAGCCGCTGATGAGGAGGATGCTCCCTCCACACGTCTGATCGCGTGGTGCCTGGATCATCAGGAGCCACCCCACTCTCCGCTCAACGCCGAGTCCCTCGGTTTGTTCGCGGATCATGGGTAGGTTCGCCCCAGACTGGGAGAACTCTACCCATCTTCCAACTCACATCCGTTCCCTCTTCCTACTCAGTACCAGATCTACACCCCTCATGGGCCTATCCTCCGCCCCCGCCCCCCAAAGGGGCGGGAAGGACGGAGGATCTGGCCATCCTCTGTACATCACTTCTCCTGATCTTCTCCTGATCTTCTCCTGATTCAGGTGATCCTCCATGCGTCCACCCGC
>CALAPX010000121.1 GCA_937888355.1 uncultured Spartobacteria bacterium | reverse complement strand
CGCTGCAAGCCATGCTCTCGATGAGATGAGGAAAAAGCAGCCCCACCATATCTACAGGGGAGGATGGGGCGGCTGGCTGGAGCATCTGGATGACCGCCAAGTGCATGAGGTCCAGCGAATTTGTGGCCGCATGATGAAATCGCTTGGCTATCCACTCAATCGTGCCGACTCCCAGGGGTGGACACCTGATCACCTGCAGGCGCCGGAGAGCTTGGGGAGGCCTTGAGCCAGCCTTTAGCAAGGATAGAGAAGGAAATATGAAGACGCTATTCATCGCACTCGAGGGATTCACGGGGCCGGCCTTCCGCCGAGCTCGCGAACTCGGCGCTCTCCCGGTGCTCGACGCTTGGTGCGCCTCGGGAGGGATTGCTGATCTCCACTTCCCCTTGGCAGATATGCGTGCGGCGATGCTTGTTTCCACGATGACTGGTAGCTGGCCGAATCAGCATGGGATTCTCACGGCTGAAACTGGCGATCCGGCAACCAAGACGCTGCGCCCCGCGACGCCTGCAGACCGTTTCCGGCCCGCTCTCTGGGAACTCCTCGACGATGAAGGTGTGCCCTCCCTCAGCGTTGGCTGGCCCCTCTCAATAAATGGCAAGACAAGCCATGCAGCCATCGTCTCCTCGGAATTCGGGCTGGTTACTGCAGACTCCAAATCATCCCCCACTGCGGCGCTACACCCCACCTCTCTTTTCGAGAAACTTAACGAGTGCATCCTGCATCCCGAGGAACTCGACCCGGCAGCCATCGGTAGCCTCATACCCAGATGGTTGAGCGTCGATCCCTCGCTGGATGCCCGACCTGGAATCATAGGCAGGATTCTTGCGGAGAATGTCTCCCGCCACGCGGCTTTTCTGGAACTGATCTCATGCGAGGAAGCGAGAAACTACGGATTTGCCACACTGTGCCTCAGCATCGTCGGGGAACTTGCCAGTCTCGAGCGGGCCAGCGAATCGATGGCGGATGGGCTGCTGGAGGGGCTCTCAGATCGAGGGCTTCCCTTGCTGAATGCCTTCCTCGAGGCAATTCTCAACGCCATTCCGCCGGAGACGAATCTGATCATCGCGGGAATCCCCCATGTGGAGACGCCTGAGGCGGGCGGGTTTCTACTCATCTCTGGTGGCGCCTTTGTTGCTGGTTCACTGCCCAAAAGTGTGGGCATCACTGAGATTGCCCCCCTGGCCTTGAGTTCCTGCGGTTTTCTACCCGTGAACCTGCCAACCACCCGGCTGGTCTCCCTGATACGGAAAGACTTTTCATTGAAAGTTTCCCAAACAGAGCCTGTGCGGCATCCAGCTCAGGAGAGCCCGGACTTTCATCACCTGCTGGCGATCGAGTCGGAGCCGCACATTCAGCCAGGGCAAAAGCCTATCCCCGGGGAACTCTGGCACATCACGGCACTCTCGGTTCTCTCCCGATCCCTGATGGCTCGTGGTGAGTCGGCTGCGGCCCTCCCCGTGCTCGAAGCGCAGGCTCTCCTCCTCCCGAGGAACCAAAAAGCTCAACTCCTTCTTTGCGAGTGTCGCCAGAGACTGGGCCTGCTCGAGGAGGCTCTCGACTCCGCCTACGCTGCCATCCATCCCTTCCATGGGAACGACCCGATTACTCTGCTCAAAGCGGCTGAACTGGAGGCGCTGACCGGTCGCCCCAAAAATGCGCGCAAGCTTCTCCAGCAGGCCGTTCCCGAAATGGAGGGCTTTCCACAGCACCGATTGCTACAGGCTAATGTTCTCATCTTCCTGCGGGACTGGCCGGAGGCTGAGGCGATCCTCGAAATTCTGGCTAAGGAGTCTCCCGAAGACGCCTATATCCGCTATCGCCTCTGCCGCTGCCATGTGGCCCGCTCCAATTGGCAGGAGGCCTTCGACCACGCCATCGAGTCCATCCGGCTCGAGCCCTCAAGAGCCTTGGTTCACGAACTGCTTGGGTATGCTCTGCACGGAATGGGGATGCTGGAACAGGCGAGAACAGCCTTTGAGAATGCCTCGAAGCTCTCGCCCCAATGGGCCCGACCCAAGGCAATGCTGGTGGCCTTGGCTCGGAAAATGGGATGCACTCAAACTGTGATTGATAATCTGGAGGCCGACTACCGGAAGACCAAAGAGGAAACTGAGAAGCACAGGTGACGGAGGCAGCAACTGTCTTATTGGTATGCAGTAAATTGACGGGAGGTGCGATTGGTCGAGTTTCGGTTGATTGAGAAGGAAGGTGGAAATAAGAAATCGCCGCATGACTGCTGGTTTTTCTACATCGTGATCGGACTGGCCTTGGCGTTTGGGGCTTTGGCCATCGTCATCGTGATCCAGCCCCCACGGCGGTGACGGCGGGAAGCACCGGCATCGGCTCCGCTGGCAGCACAGGCAACTTCGCCAATTACAATCGAAGAGCCGACTGGAACGGGCGAGACGGTAATGTGACGACCGTGGGCTCCAACGGCGGGTCGAGTTTTTATGGTGCCTTCGACTTCAGCGGAAACCTTCGGGAGTGGAACGATCTCACGGGTGGTGCCGGCTCGTCTCGTGGGCTGCGGGGCGGCCTCTACAACAGCTCCGCGTCTGTCTTGTCGTCCTCCAGCAGGGCCCCGACCCTTGCGTCGAGCGAGGCAGTCGACATCGGTTTTCGTCTCGCAAGCACGGTTGCCGTGCCCGAGCCATCGACTTATGCATTACTTTTGTTGGCCGGGGCGGGGTGGCTGCTCTGGAGGCGCCGGAAGGTTGCTCTTTGAGCTTTGGGCCCTTTGGCTGGGGTTGGTCGCGGTGTGCGGGATGACGCGCGGTTCGTGGTTTTCCTTTGTTGCCCTGTGCTTTGCCCTTGGGGCCGGCGATTTGTGGCGGTCCGAGGGGCACAAGGCCCACGGCGCCGCTTTGCGGCAAGGAATCCGCCAAACTTTAAGCGTCTGGCGGGATACTCCCCAGCGTAAAGAGTTCGAAATGAAAATATCCATTCTCAACACCATAGCGGTCTCGGCAGTTTTTGCCGCGGTCACCTCCTACACCATCACCCCAGCCACAGCTGCTCCTGCGGCCAGCGAGGACATCGTTGCCGTGGCCAGTGGCAATAGCGACTTCAGCACGCTGGTCGCCGCCCTGACGGCGGCCGAGCTGGTCGAGGCCTTGCAGGGAGCCGGCCCGTTCACGGTTTTCGCCCCGAACAACGCCGCCTTTGCCAAGTTGCCGGCCGGCACGGTCGATGACCTGCTCAAGCCTGAAAACAAAGCCAAGCTCACCGCGATCCTCAAGAACCATGTGGTCTCGGGCAAGGTGATGGCGGCCGACGTCAAAGCCGGTCCTGTTCCCACTCTGGGAGGCGGCGATGTGGTCATCGCAGTCGAGGGCGGCGGGGTCAAATACGGCGATGCCATGGTGATCGGCACCGACGTGCTTGCCTCCAACGGTGTCATACACGTCATCGACACCGTCGTGGTTCCTGACTAAACTCCCACGCGTCTCGTCCGGTTTTTCTTGGCCGGTAGGACGCACTCATCATGCGGCCACCTCGCGGCAACGCGGGGTGGCCTTTTTCTTGCTTGGCCGCGGCAGCACGAAGAGCTGAAGACGGACCAAACCGTGCCGCGGCGGCCTCGGAGGGATAGCCGGAACCGGGGGCGGGCCAAGTCCGACCGGGCGGGCCCCACGGCGGCTCGGCTCAAATGGCTGAAGCCTTGACTCACGGAGAGGCGTGCTTAGTTTCGCTCCTATGTCGGGTCTGCCTTTTTTCCGTGCTCTGTGGCTGGTCGGCCTGGCGCTGCTCGCTGTGGCCCAAGGGGTTCATGCCTATGAGCACTGGGAAATCGCGGCGCATGCGGAATGCGTCGCCCACAGCCACGGATCTTCCGACCATGACGAGGGCGGGCCGCAGCATGACCACGGCTGCACCTCGCACGACCATGCCCCCGCGCTGTCCGGGGCGGCCTTTGTCCTCACTGTTGCGGAATCGGTGGCTTTGTTGTTCGCGGAATTTCCCGGTGCTCATGCCGCACTGGCCGCATCCATCGACCAACCGCCTCGATTGTCCTGAGCATCCACGGGCGAGGTGTGCCCGTGCCACGGCCCGCCATGCACTCCGGGTCCGGCATCCGA
>CALAPX010000120.1 GCA_937888355.1 uncultured Spartobacteria bacterium | reverse complement strand
AGCAGGTGCCGCACGATTTTGCCGGGTATGAGGTGGTGTGGAATCCGGCTGTGCGGGCGGGATATTCAGGCACGGCGATCCTAAGCCGCAGGAAGCCGAAATCCACGACGCTCGGCTTCGGTCTCGCGGAGCACGACCAGGAAGGACGGGTCATCACAGCCGACTACGGCGATTTTTTTCTCGTGAACGTCTACACGCCGAATTCCAAACGCGAGTTGACCCGCCTTGATTACCGGACCCGCGAGTGGACGCCTGCGTTTGGAAGGCATCTGGCGGCCTTGGCAAAAACTAAGCCTGTGGTCTTTTGCGGTGATATGAACGTGGCCCACAAGGAGATCGACCTCGCCCGTCCGCGTGAAAACACGCGCAATGCAGGATTTACTAATGAGGAGCGTGAATCGTTCGACAGGATTCTCGAGGGTGGTTTTGTAGACACGTTCCGCGTCTTTGAGCAAGGAACCGGGCATTACACATGGTGGAGCTACCAGAATGGCGCAAGGGAGCGGAATATCGGGTGGCGCATCGATTATTTTTGTGTCTCGGAGAGCATTGTGGATGAAGTGCAATCTGCCTTTATTCAGCCGGAAGCAACAGGGAGCGACCACTGTCCGGTGGGAATTGTGCTCAAAGGTTGAAAAATTATTGAACGAAGCTCATGCCTGCAGGTCAAATCAATCAGTTGAGACAACGAGTCAGGTCATCGCGGTTCGGTTTTTCATTGTTTTATCCGAACCTCCACGCGGTGACCTGATGTTTTTGACAAAGTTGTCACTTTTCGGTCCTTGTTGCCGATGTTGGCTGGCATTATGAGTTCTGGCATGGAAAGCACTGTGCTTGTGGTCGAGGATGAAAATGATGTCGTGGATTTATTGCGCTACCATCTCAAGCGCGCTGGATTCAAGGTGTTGATAGAGAAAAGCGGCGATGCCGGCCTTGTTGCCGTGAGGCAAAACAGGCCGGATGCGGCTATTTTTGATATTATGATGCCGGGCATGACTGGCTTGGAGGCATGCCGGACTTTGAAAAACGACCCCAATACAGCGGCTATTCCCATACTAATGCTTACTGCCAAGAGCGAGGTGAAGGACCGTGTAAAGGGTCTGGAAATCGGAGCAGATGATTATGTCACAAAGCCCTTTAGCCCGAAGGAGGTTGTCCTCCGGGTACAGGGCCTTATTCGGCGTGCGCAGGCCATTGCGGCGGAAAGTTCGCTGGTTCACCTCGAAGGCATTACTCTCGATCGCACAAGCTTGAATGCCAAGATCGATGGGGCCCATGTGAATTTGACCACCATAGAGTTCAAATTATTATCAGTACTAAGCGGTAACCGCGGACGTACGATGTCGCGGGATGCCCTGTTACGCGATGTCTGGGGCTACTCGACCAGTCTGGATACGAGAACGGTCGATACACATATGCGCCGTCTGCGTGAGAAAATCGGACGCCACGCAGTGCGGTTGGAAACCATCCGGGGTGAGGGCTACCGGTTCAACGCTACTCCCGTCGATTGATCTGGACGCTCACCACCTTGGCCACATTTGCTGTGGCGTTCTGGTTCTATTTGCGTGTTTTTGTGCCTTGGCGGAAAATTCAGACACGCCTTCGCAAAATGGCTGAAGGGGACTTTGCTGTTCCATCAAGAATGCCCGGTGGATCTGTGTTTTGTAAAACCGAGGCCCATATCGCCCGCTTGGCCGAGCGCTTCAGTCAAATGGACCGCCAAACCGCTGACGAGGGGCTGAGCCTTCGCGGTATTCTTTCCAGTATGCAGGAGGGGATTTTGATCGTGAACCGAGCCCATCGCATCACTCTGATCAATCACGCGCTGCAATCGTTTTTTCCTTCCAGTAAGAGAGTGCTTGGGCGAGGTGTTCTCGAGTTTTTCCAGAGGCATGAATTAGAAAATGCAATCGCTCACACATTGGGAACAGGTGAGTCGGGGCATCTGGAGTTGGTTTTTGATGTCGCTGGCAACGGCAAGGGGAAGCCATGCCGGGTATTCGACATCCATGTGGCGCCTCTTGCCGCCGAGTCCGGAGGATTGCCGCAAGCAGTATTGCTGGTGTTCCAGAATGTCACGGCGATCCGGGCGCTCGAAGTCACCCGCAGAGAGTTTGTGGCGAACGTCTCTCATGAGTTTCGCACGCCGCTGACTATTATCAACGGATACGTCGAGACGCTAATGGACGGATGTCCGGAGGAACCGGAAATGGCGGAGCGTGCCGTGGCGGCAATCCACCGGAATGTGCAACGGCTTTCGTTGCTTCTTGAGGATTTACTCGCGATCTCGCACCTGGAAGGGCGCTCTCCCATGTTGGATTTTCGCAAAGCAGACATTCATGAAGTGCTTTTGCGGGTCCTCGAGAGTCTTGGTCCGGAAATTAAAAATACTGGATTGTGCATCGAAGTCGATTGGCAGGAAGAAGCGAAATACGCTGAGGTCGATGAACGACGGATCGAGCAGGTATATTGGAACCTCATTAGCAACGCGCTCAGGCACGTGGGCAATAGCGGCGCGGTTTTACGCATTACGGGGGGGCGGGATGGTGAATTTGTGGAAGTTGCTTTTGCGGATAATGGGCCAGGGATCCCCTTGGATGACCAAGCACATATTTTCGAAAGGTTCTATCGTGTCAGAAAAGACCGGGCACGCGATGCCGGTGGAACGGGGCTCGGATTGTCTATCGTTAAAAACATCCTGCTCGCGCACGGGGGGACGGTTTCCGTGCAAAGCACGCTTGGGAACGGTGCGGTATTTGGGGTAAGGGTGCCGGTTTGGCAGGGAGAAAATACCGATAGGAACGTGCCGATGTAAAATTTTCCATGCAACTTTTGCCATGATTTGAGGTTTGGAGAGCATATGAACACAAGAATCCTCATCGCTGCGGCTTGTCTGTTTCCAGTTGTCTGCAATGCCGAGTCGGATACGCAACTCCAGCCCAAAGGCCAACGGTTGCTTCAAAAACCCGGACAGAAAATGGATGCGGCCGTGGAGCGCATGCCTGAGGAAATAAAAGAGAGGTTCAAAGCAGCTCAGGAAGCGGCGATGAAAAACCCTAAAGTACAGGAGCTGCGCAAAAAAGTGGAGGCGGCCGGAAAGGAGTTTCAAGCTGCAATGCGCGAAGAGATGCAGAAGGTTGATCCCGATTTGCAGGAATCGGTGCGGGGTGTTTTCAAGAAAGAGATGAAATCCAAGGGCGGGGATAGTCGCATTTGGAGCCTTCCTGCCGGGAAAAAGGAGCAGTTGGAAACTGCACGGGAAAAAGCCAAAAACAATCCCGCAGTACAAGCAGCATCGGAGGAAATGAAATCTGCTCAAACTCCTGAGGAGCGTGATGCTGCCAGGGAAAAATTTCATAAGGCGATGCGTGTAGCTGTCCTAGAAATCGATCCGTCCCTAGAGGGGGCGCTCAATAAACTAAAACAGTCAAACAAACCAAGCCATGGATCTGGAGGAGAAGAGAAGACTCCAGAGATGAACGAATAGGGGTCAGTTTTGTTGGGCCGGTGGAAGGACGTTTTTATTCGAGGAAATTGGTGCGGGGAACGAAGCCGGTACAGATGGAATCATAAGTGGCTTGCCTCGGCGCTCGGCCAGCAACCTTGTGTAGGGGCCCTCGACTTGCTGAGGTGAGAAGAGATCGCGGCGGTTTTGCAAGGTGGTGCAGGAGGTTAGGGTGACGACTGCAAGAGCGAGAGGGAGGGCGGCGGATTTCACATGGTCATGTAGATCGTTGGGGGTTGCCGCTGTCAAGGCGCGCAATTTCCGGTTTGCTCACAGGGGAGATGAAGGCGACAAGTGATTGCCGCTAGGGCGGGCACGATGCAACTCACAGAAAAGTTTTTCATATCAATAGGCGGATGGGAGGTCATGAAGCGGGCTAGGGCTCTTAAGGCTGCGGGAGGAATCCAAGCTGCGGAGTGGGAAGCCCCTGTGCTCCGTGGACGTATCGCGACAGAGGGGAGGGAGTTTCAGGCAGGGCTCAAAATAACCAACCCGATTGATATCGAAAATCTCTGCCCTTGTCGCGATTCGCGGGGCAGGGGAATTATTTGCGCGCATTCCGTGGCCGTGGGGCTCGAATATCTTTCGCCTGGCCAGTCTTCACCCGGAAACTCTTCGCCGAGCCGCGTTGATCGCACGCCTCGGGTCGAAACGACTGAAATTCCCCGTATTGAGTTTTCGATTGAGGGTTCGCTCAGGCACCTTGAGGGCGCTTTGGAGTTCCGGTATTCCAAAGAAGGGAGTGCAAACTCTAGCGCAGAAGCGATTGCCTTGATCGAATTGTCTCGAATGGGATTTGAAGACTCAAAAGGCAAGGCTGTGCTTCGCGGTGAGGAGGCAGTTGTAAGATTTTATGCCACAGGTTTGCCAAAGCTTCGCAAGCAATGGAACGTGAAAGAGGGCGAGCGTTTCCTCCATGTGACTCGAGATATTGTGCTGATCGAGCCTCATTTCGCGCTCAAGGAGCGTGGTGATGGCTGGCTTGATTTTCATGTGCATTTTACCGCTGACCGTGAGGCGATGTTCCGGGCGCAAGACATCCAGCGGCTCCTTGCGGGAGGAGATCCGCGAGTAAAGTTATCAGACGGACGTATTGCTGTGCCTGATGCAGGCATGCTGGCAGATTTCGAGGAGGTGCTGAGGGACTGCGACCCCTTGCAGGAGCGTGGAGCCTACCGCATTCGCGACATTTATCGCCCTGGCTTGGAGGCGGCGATTGGTGATTGGACTAATCAACCGCCTTCAGTTCAAGCGGAAGGAAATGCCGACGCCTTGCCTCAAGAATTGCGGGCCCTTCTTCGCGGCTATCAGGTGGAGGGGGCTTTATGGATGAGAGGCCTCGCCATGAGGAGGGCTGGCGGACTTCTTGCCGACGAGATGGGATTGGGGAAAACAATTCAAGCACTTGCTATGGCCGCATCTCTGGCAGGTCCCCATTTGGTTGTATGCCCTTCGCCGCTGGTGTGGAATTGGGAACGTGAGGCCCGGCGGTTTTGCCCCGGCATGCGCGTGCTTGTGGTGCAGGGAAGTGCGCGAGAATCTCACTTTTCTCACATCGGTCGCCACGACCTAGTTATTACGAGTTACGCCCTATTGCGAAGGGATATCCAGCACTACAAGGGTATCCGGTTCACAACCGCCACCCTCGACGAGGCACAACACATCAAAAACCCTGATAGCCAGAATGCCGCAGCGGCGGTGGCGCTGGAGGCGGATGCGCGATTTATTCTAACGGGTACCCCTCTTGAGAACTCGCTGAGGGATTTGTGGTCTCTGTTTCATTTTCTACTTCCAGGCTATCTGGGGAAAAAACGGGAGTTCAAGGAGCGCTATGAGGATCCCCTGCAAGCCGGTGAGGCTCCCGAAGTCTGGCGCCGTCTTTTGCGCCGTGTCAGGCCGTGGATGCTTCGTCGTATGAAGTCCGAGGTCGCTGCAGATCTGCCTGAGTATCTCGAACAAACACTGGAGATTGATCTCACTCCCGACCAGAAGGCCGCGTACACGGAATTGCAGCTCGCCGCCCGGGCGGGGCTCGATGATCTCAAGGGGAAATCGTCTGGGGCTGCCCGCATGAAGGTATTGACCGCCCTGCTTCGACTCCGGCAAGCGTGTTGCGATGTTCGGCTTCTTGGGGCGGAGTCCGGAGCCCCATCGGGAAAACTCGACGCCCTGCTTGAGATCCTCCGCGAGTCGATGGACGGCGGGCATCGTACACTCGTCTTCAGTCAGTTTACCTCTATGCTCGACCTGATCGCTCCTGCTTTGGATGAGGCTGAAATCACATGGTGCCGCCTGGATGGATCAACTCGAGACCGGCAGGCTGTGGTGGATGCGTTTCAAGCACCCGATGGGCCTGCTGTATTTCTCATCAGCCTGAAAGCCGGCGGAGCCGGACTTAATCTCACAGCCGCCAATACGGTGGTCCACTTCGATCCTTGGTGGAATCCAGCAGTGGAGGCCCAGGCCACCGCACGGGCTCACCGAATCGGCCAAAAAAGCGCAGTCACTTCCATCAAGCTCGTCGCCAGGGATACGGTGGAACAGCGTGTGCTGGAGATGCAGGCTAAAAAGCGCACCCTGCTCGGGGGACTGCTTGAGGCCGCAGAACCGTCCGCTTCTGCATTTGATGACGAGACGCTGCGGGAACTCATTAGTTGAGGGGCGGCGCTTTTGATTGCGGGCAGTTGCGGGAACAGGCACAAAGGAAAGATGTCATTTCAAGATCTCGGACTTCCCGAGCCGGTAGTCCACGGTTCTCAGCGAATGGGCTATTCCGAGCCCACGCCGATCCAGCTTCGCGCGATTCCAGTCATTCTCAGCGGACGTGACCTTGTGGCATCGGCCCAGACAGGCACGGGAAAGACCGCCGCATTCGCTTTGCCAGTGCTCGCAAAGCTCGACCATCCTGAACAAAAAATTCGCTGCCTTGTCCTTGAGCCCACCCGTGAGTTGGCGATGCAGGTGGAGACCGCCTTCCGAGACTACATGCGATTCATGCACACCGAAGTCGCATTGATCCACGGCGGGGTGGGCTATGGCAAGCAGCGTGAGGAGCTCAAGCGGCAGTGCGATGTGATTGTCGCCACGCCTGGGCGCTTGCTCGATCACATGCAACAGGGATTGGTGGATCTTTCCTCCCTGCAGTTTCTCATCCTTGACGAGGTCGACCGCATGCTTGACATGGGCTTTCTCCCCGATGTGCGCCGTATCGTCGAGCAGTGTCCAAAAGAGAGGCAGACACTTCTTTTTTCAGCGACGATCCCGGAGGAGATTCAGCGCCTCTCTGCGTGGTGCCTGAGAGATCCTGAGCGCATCGAGATTGGATCCCGCCGTTCACCCGCCGAGACGGTGGCCCACGCACTCTACCCTGTCGCCTCGGATCAGAAGTTTGACCTTTTGCTCACGCTTCTTGAGCGCACAAACTACGATAGTGTATTGATTTTCTCGCGCACCAAAGATGGGGCAGACCGGATCTCGCGGCAGTTGAAAAAGAATAATCACTCGGTCGCGACCTTGCATTCGAACCGGACACAGAACGAGCGTGTCGATGCCCTGGAGGGATTCAAGGCGGGACGCTATGAGGTCATGGTTGCCACAGATATTGCGGCCCGTGGCATTGACATTGCCGGAGTCAGTCATGTCATCAACTACGATGTGCCGCAGCATCCTGAGGATTATGTGCACAGGATCGGCCGAACTGGTAGGGCGCAGACTGTTGGTGAGGCGTTCACGATCATGACTGCTGAAGAGTTGCCGCATGTTCTGGATATCGAACGCTTCATCGGACAGAAAGTCCCGCGCCAGAAGCTAGAAAATTTCACATATGTCTACACCGCGCTCTTTAATGAAGAGAATGTGATGGCCGCCTTGAAGGGAGCAAAGGGAGTGCGGACACACAAGGGAATGAGGTTTGGGGCACGACGACGTCGGTAATCCCGTTGGCGAAAATCTGCTTTTCCAGCGGCCTGTCATGGCTAGAGTCGCGCCCCTATGCAAACAACGCTGATTCTGCTCAAACCCGATTGCATCACCGGAAGGAAGTCCGGCGAGGTATTGAAACGCTTCGAGGATGCGGGATTCCAGATCCGCGGGTGCAAGATGTTTCGTGCCGATGCGAGCCTGCTGCAAGAACACTACGCTCACATCGCTTCGAAGCCATTCTTCCCCGAGGTCCAAGAGTTTATGACGTCATCGCCGATCATTGCGCTCGCCCTCTCAGGAGACAATGTGATCGAGCGTGTGCGTGACCTTCTCGGCCCAACCGATTCCACCAAGGCCGCCAAGGGCACTATCCGCGGCGACTTCGGAAGCACGGTCATGCAAAATATCGCCCACGCCTCGGACAGTATCGAAAGCGCCGCAGTGGAGTTGAAGAGGTTCTTCCAGCCCACGGAGCTTTTTGAGTACTCGATGGATATCCGGCCTGGCCGGTAAGGCAGTCAGCCGCGGCCCGGCACGATTTGAAAAGTCTGTGCCAGCTTGGCTGTATGCCCGGCTGGCAGATGCCCGCGCCACTGGCTGCCGGGATACACCAATGCATCGTGTCCGATAAGCGATCCCGGGCTGAGGACACTATTGCAACCGATCTCCGCACGGTCTCCAACTATGGCCCCGAACTTGCGCAGATTGGTGGAAAGACGTCCCTCCGGGCCATGAACCGTGATGGGAGCTTTGTCCAGCCGGACATTCGAAAGGATAACCCCCGCTCCGAGGTGGGCGCGATATCCCAGGATTGAGTCCCCGACATAATTGAAGTGGGGGATTTGAGCCTCATTGAAGACGAGACAATTTTTGAATTCGCTTGAGTTTCCGGCAATCACGCCATCGCCCATGATTACATTTTCTCGGATATAGCATCCGCTGCGGATCTCGCAGTTTTCACCGATCCAAGCGGGCCCCTTGATCATGGCCCCCTGTTCTATGACGGTGCCCTGTCCAACAAAAACCGCGCCACTCACAAACGGCTTGCCGATCAGACGCGCGTGAATTGCAGGCTTGAGGCGGAATTTCAAATAGGGGGCAATTTTTGGCAGCACCTCCCAGACATGCTCCACATTCTCAAAGAGGGCGTGGTGGGCGCAGTGGGTAAGGTCGAAAAATTCGTCGTTTGAAAACATAGAGTGACTCTTGGATTATAAGTTGAAGGAAGCAGGAGTGGGCTTTTGGCCTTCTTTGGTGTCTTTTACCTGCCAACCGGCTGCGAGCATTTTATCACGCAGTTCATCGCTGAGCTGCCAGTCCTTAGCTGCGCGGGCAGCGGCACGCTCATCTAAAAGGGCAATGATTTCCGTGGGAATCCCGATCTCATCGGGCTCCATTGCCAGTACGGAATGCACGCCGTCCAGCCATTCCAACAAGAAACGCGCCTGTCCAGGCATGAGATTGCCGGCATCCATCGAACGGTTGGTAGCGCGAACAACCTCGAAAAGTCCCGCAAGGGCGCCGGATATGTTGAGGTCGTCATCCAAGGATTGACCGAATACCTCTAGTGGCAGGGTGTGATTGTCCAAGGGTTCGGGGAGGTCAGCGCCGGTGAGTTCATGCAGGCGGAGAGTCCACTCGTCGAGTCGGCGCAGCGCAGCGCGCGCAGCGGCAAGACCATCAAAGGTGAAATTAAGTGGTTCGCGATATTTCACGGAGATCAACGCAAAGCGTACCTCGCGACCACTCCAGCCTTTTTCCCTCAAGTCCCGAAGAGTAAAAAAATTCCCTGCGCTTTTAGCCATCTTTGTCCCTTCAACCTGTAAGTGACGGCAATGCATCCAAAGGCGCACGAACCGGTGTCCGGTGACGCATTCACTTTGAGCGATTTCCGCCTCGTGGTGGGGGAAAATATTGTCCTCGCCGCCGCAATGAATATCGATTTCTGGGCCAAGGAGACCGGTGGCCATGGCGCTGCATTCGATATGCCACCCCGGTCGACCCCGGCCCCAGGGGCTGTCCCACGCGACATCGCCGTCACGCTCGTCCCAAGCCTTCCAAAGCGCGAAATCCCCGGCATTCTCCTTGTCGTATTCATCGTTGCTGACCCTCACCCCGTCACGAAGATCCTCCAAATGGAAGTGGGCCAGTTGACCATAGGCCGGAAATGAGCGAATGCGAAAATACACCGACCCATCCTCCGCGCGGTAGGCATGGCCTTTTGCGATCAGGTCAGAGATCATCGAAATCATGCGGTCGATGTGGATTTTCTCTGTTGCTTCAGGGAAGTGATCAGCCCGTTTGATACGCAAGGTGTCAAGATCCTCAAAAAAGGCCTTTTTGAACGGAGTTGTAAATTCGGCCAACGAAACCCCAGCCGCGCGACAACCCCTGATGGTCTTGTCATCTACGTCAGTAAGGTTCATCACGCGTTCGACCTTTATCCCACGGTATTCGAGATGGCGTTGCAGAAGATCCTCGAAAATGTAAGCACGAAAATTACCGATGTGGGCGAAGTTGTAAACGGTGGGACCACACGTGTAGATACCAATACGGCCCAGGTCCTTTGGTGTGAAGTCCTCCACCGCCCGGGTCATGGTGTTGAAAAATCGAAGCGGCATGAAGACGCCAGTAAATGCGCCGCGCGGACGAAAATCAACATCGGCGAGTGGCTCAGTCAACGGGTTTGGCAAACTGCCGCCGCGTGGTAATGTCAACACATGCTGCGTTTCTTGTTTTTTGTATTGCTGCTGGAATTGAATGTTCCGCTTCTTCATGCCGAGGCAGAGCCAGTGCCGCCGCCTGTGGAATCACCCTATGAGGAGCTGCAATTGATTGCCCGCACGATCCAACTCATCCGTCAGGATTATGTGGACGAATCAAAAACAGGCTATCAAGACCTGGCCTACAGTGCCCTGCGGGGCATGCTCGACACCCTCGATCCGCACAGCCAGTTCATGGAGCCAAAGGGATTCCAAAGCATGCAAGAGGATACCCGCAGTGAGTTTGGAGGGCTGGGGGTGGTAGTGACATTGCAAAATGGTATGCTGACAGTCATCAATCCCATGGAGGATTCCCCTGGATTCCAAGCAGGGATTCTACCAGGCGATCAGATTTTGAAGATTAACGGAAAGTCGACCGAGAAGCTTGGTTTGAACGATGCCGTCGAAAAACTACGCGGAGCGGTCGGAGAAAAGGTGACGCTGACTGTCAATCGACCGGCGACTGGAGAGTTGAAGGATTACGAATTGGCCAGAGCGGTGATCAAGGTGCCCAGTGTGAAGGATTCCATGATCCTGCCGGAGCGCGTGAGCGGGGGACCAACGATTGGATATGTGAGGATTACGCAGTTCAACTCTCCTACTGCAACCGAGTTGGCTGAAGCCTTGGACAAGCTGGAGAAAAAGGGCATGGATGCGCTTGTGCTCGACATGAGACACAATCCCGGCGGGTTGCTTGGCAGTGCCGTGGATGTATGCGGGGAGTTTTTGCCGCCGAACACGATGGTCGTCTATACTGAAGGGCGCTCACCATTGCGGGAATACCGCACCGCGCAGAGGAAAAGAAAGCATCGCGAGTATCCGGTGGTGGTGTTGACCAATTATGCCAGCGCCAGCGGCTCTGAGATTGTGGCCGGGGCATTGAAAGATCTGGATCGTGCACTCGTTGTCGGTGAAACGACCTTTGGCAAGGGGTCGGTGCAAAGTGTCGTGTCGCTTCCTGATGGTTCAGCTGCCCGGTTGACCACAGCCAAATACTTCACCCCTGGTAGAAATTTAATTCACGAGCACGGGGTCGAGCCTCATATACGCGCCGCGATGACTTATGATCAAGAGACACGGCTCCTCAGATCTCGGCGACTCCGCGAGGATCCGGCCAAGGATGCCGCCTCCATATGGGACCCTCAACTCGAACGTGCGGTTGATGCCTTGCAGGGGGCGCTGCTGCATGTGCGTAACCAATGATGACGCTGCTCGCAATCGAAACCTCCTGTGATGAAACTGCGGCCGCGGTGCTCCGCGGATACGGGGAGATTCTTTCCCACACAGTATTCAGCCAAGCGGAAATCCACTCAAAATTTGGCGGAGTGGTTCCCGAGGTTGCATCGAGAAACCACCTCCAGTCCGCTCCATGGGTCATTGACGAGGCACTGAAAACGGCAGGGGTTGAGGTGGGGGAATTGGACACTGTTGCTGCGACAAACGGCCCTGGTCTTGCCTCGGCGTTGCTGGTCGGCTCAGCGGTTGCGAAGGGGATCGCGATTGGTGCGGGAAAGCCTTTTATGGCTATAAACCATTTGGAAGGGCACATGCTCTCGCCATTTTTCGGGAGGCAGGACATTCCTCCCCACATCTCATTAGTGGTCAGCGGCGGACATACCTTGCTCTTTGATGTTCATGGATTCGGAGATTATAGGTTGCTCGGGCGAACACTTGATGATGCCGCCGGCGAGGCATTTGACAAGGTCGCGAAGTTACTTGGGCTCGGCTACCCGGGCGGGGTGCGCATTGACAGATTGGCTAGGGATGGAAATGCAAACCGATTCGACTTCCCGAGGGGAATGATCGACTCGGGAGACTATAACTTTAGTTTCAGCGGGCTTAAAACCGCTGTGCGCGTATTTTTGGAGAAACATGGAACCGCCGAGGCTGACCTGCCGGACCTTTGCGCTTCATTCCAAGCGGCTATATTGGATGTTCTTCTTGCCAAGCTTTTCCGCGCATTGAAAGAAAGCGGCCATCAATCCGCAGCAATCAGTGGGGGAGTAAGTGCAAATGCCGCATTGCGCTCCCGCGCCGCCGATCGAGCATCTAAGGAAGGTGTTGTGCTGCACACCGCGCCGCCTGGTCTTCACACGGATAATGCCCTGATGATTGCCTATGCCGCGGCACACCATGCAGCGGCCGGGATCACCAGTCCGTTTGATGAGGATATTTACCCGAACTTCGATCCGAAGCGGCTTCAGGCTTCTTGATCGGGGTCGCCGAACAGCATGCGTGCGGTATCCTCCGGGGCTTCCTCCACGCTGCGCAGGGTGCGCTGCATGACGCGGGTGCGGGTTCCAACTTGGTCGATTTCATTCGAAGCGGTGTGGAGTTTTTTCCGGACACTGTCGAGGGCGGCACCGAATTTCGAAAATTCGGTTTTTACCGACGCGAGAATTTCCCAGACTTCGCTTGAGCGCTGTTCGATAGCGAGGGTGCGGAATCCCATTTGGAGGCTATTGAGAAGCGCCACGAGGGTGGTTGGCCCCGCAAGAACGACGCGGTGGGTATGCTGGAGATCCTCCGCCAGGCCACGGCGGCGGAGGACTTCCGCATAGAGACCCTCTGTGGGAAGGAACATGATTGCAAAATCCGTGGTGGCAGGCGGCGCGAGATATTTTTCGCTGATGTCACGGGCATTTGCTTTGATGCGTGTCTCAAGTTGGCGTGCGGCGGCCTCAGCGGCCTCAGTGGCACCTGCATCCATCGCAGCTACGAGGCGTTCGTAGTCCTCTTTTGGAAATTTTGCATCGATCGGAAGCCAGACGCATGTTCCAGGCAACTCGCCGCGGCCGGGAAGTTTCACAGCGAATTCGACGCGTTCACGTCCACCAGTGGTGGCGACATTTGCCTCATATTGCCCAGGGCTCAGGAACTGCCCAAGAATTGCAGCGAGTTGGACTTCACCCCATGCGCCGCGGGTTGTGACATTGGTCATTACTCGCTTCAGGTCACCAACACCTTGCGCGAGTGTCTGCATATGGAGCATTGCATGTTGGACCTTATCGAGATTGTCGCTCACGATTTTGAACGATTCGCCGAGGCGGCGCTCGAGGGTGGTTTGGAGCTTCTCCTCAACAGTGGCCCGCATGGCCTCGAGTTTGGTGTTGTTGTCTTCGCGGAGTGAAGAAAGCCGCGCCTCAACGGATTCGCGAAGGGTTTGAAATTGCTGGGTGTTGGTCGTGGAGAGCTGGGAGAGTTGTTGATTTTGTAAATCGAAGGAGTTTTTTACCGAGATTGAAAGGGCTTCGATTTCGCGGCGGGTGGAGTCCGAGAAAGATTGGCGGAACTCTGTAATCTGGCGATCCAACGCCTCACGGAGGGCTGTAACTGATCCAAGTTGAGCCTGCAATGCATCACGCGTAGTTTCAGCTCCCTGACGAAGACCGTTCTGAAGGAGCTGGGAGAGTTCCTGACGGAGGAGTGATTCGGCTTCACGTTGACTGCGGCTTCCTGCGGCCCCGGGTCGAAAAATAACAAAAAGCAACCCTGCCGCATTGAGCAGAGCCAATCCAAGAATGACGACAAGGAGCGTGGTCATGGAGAAAACACTACCCGGTTTTTTGAGCAGAGGGAATGGTTCGCAGGTTAAAAAACACCATTACGAAGATCATCAAAAGCATTGCCGAGAGCGTCGATGATATCGCTCGCACAAAGCGATTCTTGGGATGCATGCTTGTCGCGGATGGATATCTCTCCCGCCCGCCCGCACACCCAGGCTCCGATCTTTGCCGCAACGAGCGGTCTTTTGCCCTGGGCGATGAGTGCGGCGCAGACTCCGGTCAGCACATCACCCATACCGCCTGATGCCATCCCGGGGTGACCGGTGGAATTAAATTCCGGTGGAATGTTGGCCGATCCAATAATTGTTCGGGATCCTTTCAATAGGAGAGTCGCCGGGGAGGCCTGCAAAAAAGCTTCAAGCCATTCCCGGCGGTCCCGTCCTTTACGCGGGAAGAGGCGCTCCATTTCGCCTGGATGAGGAGTGAGAAGGCGCTCGCCTGCACAGGAGTTGAGCAAGGACATCGAAATGGCATTCAGTGCATCGGCATCCAGCACGCATGGGGCGGGAGCGCGCTGAGCAAGATCGCGCACAAGGGGATCCCAGTCCCTTCCCATGCCGGGACCAATCGCAAGGGCATCAAAGCGTGATGCTAGGACGTCTTCGGCAGAGGTCAGCGGGGAAATCATCACTTCGGGAATAATTCCGGCAGAAAGAAGCGGAATGCTTTCTGGTGGTGCGAACAATGTCACCAGTCCCGCTCCGGAATTTACGGCGGCAGCCGTGCAGAGACGAGCTGCGCCGGGGAATTTCGCACAGCCAGCAACGATTCCTAGTCTTCCCGCCATGCCCTTGTGAAAGTCAAATGGTCTTGGCGGAAGGAAAGATCGGAGGGCGCCGGCTCGGAGTACATCAGCCCTGTCGATCCCATTAGGCAATCGGAGTTCGTGCAGAGGGGCGATAACAATGCGTCCGACAGCATCAGTCGCATGGTCGGCAACCAGTAGTGATTTCGCAAACCCAATAGCCACAGTGCAATCCGCGCGCACGCATGGGCTGCCAATGCGTGCCTCAAGTAAACCGCTCGGGATATCCGCAGCTAGGACCCATGAGCCTGACATCTCACGGAGGGAATTTATGCGCTGGATGGCTCCGGCAACAGGTTCTCGCGGATCGCCGGAGGCTCCGATGCCGAGAAGTCCGTCCAGCACGACACGGGGAGTGCGGCCCTCAGTCGGGGTCGATGCCACCAAGGAAAGGCGTGAGGCGGTTAGGGGGGCCAGAGCGGAGGCCGAGTAACAAGGCTCCAGATGGACGGCCCATCCCCACTGGGCGAGGTGGCGCGCAGCCACAAGGACATCTCCCCCATTATGCCCCTTGCCAAAAAAGACATGACAGGTAGACGGGGATGGATGGAATTGACGGACGGCTTCGGCGATTTGCCTGCCCGCCTTTTCCATCATCTCTTCCGCCGTTGCTCCTTCAGCGAACGCCAAGCGCTCGGATTCCAGCATCTGGGAGGGGGTTGGGAGCATGGGCTCAGACGAAGAAGGATTTCACGCGGGCGTAGAAATTTTTATGGATCGGATTGTTATCCTCGCCACAGAGTTCGGCGAATGCTTGGAGAGCTTCGCGTTGGCGGGTATTCAAGCGAGTAGGCACCTCAACCTGCACATAGGTCATGATGTCCCCTTTGGCCGTTCCTTGAAGAGCTGGCATGCCGAAGCCACGAATACGGAAGGTCGATCCGCTTTGTGTGCCGGCAGGAATTTTCAAATTTACAGCCCCATCAAGTGTCGGAACGCGGATATCACCGCCTAGTGCTGCCGTGGAAAATGGAATCGGGACCTCACAGGAAAGGTCCATGCCATTGCGGGTAAATACCTCATGTTCGCGGATGTGGACAACGACGTAGAGGTCTCCAGGAGGACCGCCGCGAAGGCCCGCCTCACCACCGCCGTTGCTTCGGAGACGTGAATCGCTGTCAATGCCTGCAGGGATCTTGATTTTGACGCGAGTGGTTTTTTCCACGCGGCCCTCTCCTTGGCAAGAGTGGCAGGGCTTTTCAATTATTCGGCCAGTGCCGTGGCAGGCAGGGCATGTTTGGGCGACTTGAAAAAATCCTCGCGAGACCACCACCTGGCCACGGCCGCGGCAGGTCGGGCACACAACGGCTTTGGAGCCCTTCTGCGAGCCAGAGGCGGAGCAGGGGTCGCAGGAATCGAGTTTGCGGATTTCGATTTCCTTTTCGCATCCCTTTGCAGCCTCTTCGAGGGTGATTTGGAGGTCATATCGGAGGTCCGATCCACGTTGGCGACCGGAGGGATCAGTAGCCCCAGCACTGCCGAAAAATTGCTCGAAAATACCGCCTCCTCCACCCCCACCGGTGCTGAAGACCTCGCGAAAAATATCAAACGGGTCGTGGAATCCCCCGCCCCCGCCGCCCATACCGCCTTGGAATGCCGCATGACCATACCGATCGTAGGCCGCACGCTTTTCAGAGTCGCTTAAAGCTTCATAAGCCTCGGAGATTTCCTTAAAACGATCCTCGGCACTCGGGTCATCCGGATTTTTGTCAGGGTGGAATTTGACAGCCAGCTTGCGGTAACTCCGCTTCAAATCTTCAGCGCTGACATCGCGGCTGACGCCGAGAGTTTCGTAATAGTCTTGCTTGCGACTCATTCAGCAGACCCCTTGGAAACAATAACCGATGCGGCGCGAATGAGGCGGTCCTTGAGTTTATAGCCCTTCCGGACTTGGCGGATGATATGCCCTTCAGGCACATCGGGGCTCAATTCCTGAGCCACAGCATCATGTTTATTTGGATCAAAGGGTTCACCCTCCGTCGCAACCTCCTCGATGCCATTGGACCGCATAAATTCCAAGAGCTGCTTGTGAACCATGTTCATGCCTATGAGAATCGATGCTGCGTCCGGAGCGGACTTTGCGGCATCGAGGCCCAATTCAAAATTGTCTACAATCGGCAGGAGTTTTTCGAGGAGACCATTGTTCGCATAGCGGATCGCCTCTTCCTTTTCGCGGATTGCACGTTTGCGGAAATTGTCCAAATCAGCACGTGCACGGAGCGCAAGATCCTTCAACTTTGCGGCTTCGGCTTCGAAATCAACTTCAGTAATTTCGGGATTTTTGGGTGCATCCGGCGTGGGTTCGGGCGGTATGCTTTCGGAGTGTTCGGAAGTGTTCATTGTTTGAATATCGCGATCAGTGTAAAGTCGTCCTGTCTCAGATTGTTTCCGGTGAATTGTTTAACCTCTTGGGCGACATGGTGTATTACCCCGGACGATCCGAGCGACGCGCTTGCTTTCAGGGCTTCGCCAAGACGTTCGAGGCCATATTCCATGTCCCCGGCATCCAATGCCTCCGTGGCGCCGTCCGTGTATAGCAACAGGCAGTCACCCGCATGCATCTCGAACCGGAAATCGCCGCAGACTCTATTGAACACCTCGCCGCTGTCAATCCCGAGGGCCATCCCCTTAGGGCGCAACTGCTCGACAGTTTGCGATGCCGCACGGAAAAGGAGCGGGGCATCATGCCCGGCCCGTGTCATGCAAATCTCACCGGAGTCCGGAGACAAAATCATATAGGCCATGCTGATAAACATGTCCTCTTTAATGTCTGGATACAGGTGGTGATTGACCTGCTGGAGGACTTTCGATGGGGTCGCCTCCTCGACAGCCTCACGGCGGAGTACGCCGCGACACATTGCCATGATCAGCGAGGCGGGAACCCCCTTGCCTGAGGCATCGGCGATCGCTACGCCGAGGCGCCCGTCTCCCAAGGGAATGTAATCGAAGTAATCACCGCTGACCTGTCTCGCGGCCAAGCTCAGAGCGCTTATTTGATAGCCAGGAAACACCGGGTCTGCCTCCGGCAGGAGGATGCGCTGGATCTCACGCGCAATTTCGAGGTCGCGGTCGATGAGTTTTTTTTCACCAGCCTCAAGGTAGATCGCCTCATTATAGAGAGCGAACGCGCTTTGCTCGGTGATCGCACGAAAGACTTTGACGCCCTTGTTATCGCAATGCGGGTTATCTCCATGTGTCTGGATGGCAAGCACGCCAAGCACCTTGTGGCGGTAGATTAGCGGGCCCGCAATGACTGAGACGTCTGGAGGAAGGCCCTTCTCCCCCGGTTGGATAAACTGGATTTCCCCACTATGCCAACAATCAGCCACGATCCCCGTGCTGTCCCTTGCCACAGGTTGAAGTTGTAAATAGCTCCATAGTGCATGCGGATCTGCCTTCGCCTGTGCCTTGATGTAATCGGGTATATCAACAAATGGGACGCATCCTTTGGACACATGGGTCGGCGTGAGGAGCGACTCCTCCTTGTTGGCGAGGTAAAGTGCCCCGCCCCCCGCCTCGAGGATACGGGCAGCGCTTTCCACTAGGAGGCGGTGGAGTTCCTGACTGCGGACTCCTTCCGAGAAGGCTGCACCGATCCCGTGGAGGAAATCAAAGACGCGGTCTTCCTCGGCTTGGAGGTCCGTCAGGTTGCGCTCCACCCGCTTGGCGCGTTTGCGGTAGCTATAGGCCATGAAGAGCATGGCGAACAGAGCCAGCAGAAGCAGGGCAAGATCTATGAGGTTGATCATCGGTGGACGAATGGCCACCATCCCGAAAGCTGAGCTGTCGATCAAGACCGATTCGCTTAATCCGCAGATTCGGCTATCTCGTGACGAAGAAAATCGATCACGTCCCGAAAGAGAACTTCATTGCGAGGATCGGCCTCCACTAGTGCTTCGTGGGCGGCAAGGATAACGGCGCGCTGGTCGTCCGGATCGGTGTCGCCAGCGTGCCCAGCGTGTGTGAGTTTGACCGGCGCTTCTGGTTGGGGGTCCGCTTCGATTTCGAATAAATGATCGAGTCCGAGACTTTCCAAGAGCGAAAAATTGCGCTCATTGGCATGGATGACGCGGAGAGCTCCACCCTCGACCTCCCGCAGGTTGAAGGCGACCGAAGCAAGGGTCCCGAGGAATGTCGAGTCCATGAGCTCACATTTTTCCAAGTCCAGTACAAATATGGACCGGCCTCCGGAAATCATCTTTTTCGCTAAATCTTTAATGCTTGGGCTATTTTGAAAGCTTCCACGGCCCTCCAATTTAATCCAAACCGTTGATCCAATGTTCCCTACTAGAATGGTTGATGGTTTACTCACAACGCCCTTGCTTACTCACAAGATAATACCGCCTTAAAAAGGTGTCAAATTTCACTATTTCCACATGTACGATTGTTTAAAAGCGACGATGCGACCGTCCACAATCAAGAGGACCCGCCAAGCCGTCACAAGTCCGGCCTCAAGAAAATCATCGCCTGTGACTTGGAAGGTCGAACGATGGGATCCCTTGGTTGAAGGATAGAAGCGCTCCAAGGCCATGACATGGTTTCCAAGTTCCGCTTGCCGGTATTCCAAGCGAATTGTCACATCCGATTCGATCGCATTCCTCCAATGAAACGTAAAGTAGTTCCCGTATCGTTCGGAGAGATCGAGGGAATCAATTGCTCCCCATGCTCTGCGGTAGCGCTCAAAGTTAATAAAATCGATTTTCGATCGGGCTACCGGAAGGTTTGGATCATACGCCGAAAGAAGAATCTTGCGGAATTGATAAGAGTCATCGATCGCGAGTGGAAGAACGTTTGCAGACTCCAAGCGGGCGGCGGGCTCCTCAAGGGTGGAACAACCGGCCAGAGCAGCAACGAGAGCCGTTGCCAGCACCGGTAAGAGACGATTCATGAAGGCAAATGAAAGCGGGTTTGATTGCTCCTGTCAATTCGCTCAAGGACCTTGGTTGACCCATGAAGGATGTCGTTGTATGAGGCCCAGGGTATGATTGAAGTCCACCACAAAAACGGGATTTTTCTGCCCGGGTGTGGTCTGTGGCTCGACCCGCGTGGGCCGCGCCAATTGGCTTTTGTCTCACATGCCCACAGTGACCATACCGGGAGGCATGAAACGACCATTGCCACGCCTGCGACGCTGCGTCTCATGGAAGCTCGGATGGGAGCAGGGGAGGGCGCTCGTGTTGCGCTGGATTTTGGAGAGGCGCGGGAGTTTGACTCCTTTTCGATCCGCTTGGTTCCCGCGGGTCATGTGCTCGGATCCGCGCAGGCGTTCATCAAATCTGCTGATGGCACTCTTCTCTATACAGGAGATTTCAAGTTGCGTGCCGGGATGACCTCCGAGGTTGCCGCGTATTGCCATGCAGAAACACTGGTCATGGAAACAACCTATGGGTTGCCAAAATATATATTTCCACCGGAGGAGGAGGTTTTTGCGGGCATTGTGAAATTCTGTGTCGAGGCGTTGGAGGAGTATCGTGTCCCAGTGTTGCTCGGCTACTCGCTGGGCAAGTCGCAGGAGATTCTATCGCGTCTCATTGGTTCGGGGTTGCCTGTCATGGTGCATTCAACCATCTCCAAGCTGGCGGAGGTCTATCGAGGGGAGGGGATTTCGTTGCCATCGTTTGTCCCTTGGAATCCAGCTGAGGCAGCAGGCCATGTGCTCATCTGTCCGCCTGGACTGGTGGGTGGGCGGGCTCTTGGCGCTATTCCTCAGCGCCGGGTGGCCATGGTGAGCGGGTGGGCCATGGATCCGGGCGCGAGGCACCGCTGGCGCTGTGATGCCGCATTTCCTCTGTCCGACCACGCCGGCTACGATGACCTCCTTTGTCATGTTCAACGGATCGCTCCCCGGCGGGTGCTGACATTGCACGGCTTCGCGTCCGACTTCGCCGCAGATTTGCGTTCTCGGGGGTATGAGGCGTGGGCGCTGACGGGACCGAATCAATTGGATTTGGATTTAGCTTTGCCCCGCCCGATGCTTCCTAAACCGCCACCAAGAGTCATGGAGGCAGAGTCGGGGCTTCTGAAGTTCTGTTCGGTAGCCCTGAAAATCCAACGACTG
>CALAPX010000119.1 GCA_937888355.1 uncultured Spartobacteria bacterium | reverse complement strand
TTCCTGCCTCTCTTGAGTTCCTACGCGTGTGCCATTCCAGGTGTCATGGCGACCCGCACGATTGATTCCGCAAAGGAGCGTTTGATCACAATATTTGTTGCCCCTTGGATGAGTTGCTCCGCACGTCTTCCTGTGTACCTCCTGCTTGTGCCAATGCTGCTTGGGGGAGTGGAGGGAGCCTGGACTCAGTCTGTGGTTTTTTTCGCAATTTACGCCCTTGGGACGATTAGTGCTTTTGTGGTGGCACGGGTTCTTCGTGGGCGCCTTGGTCCTGATGAGATTGACCAGCCGTTCGCATTGGAGTTGCCTCCCTACCAATTTCCGCAGTGGGGGTATATTTTCAGGCATCTGATTGAACGTGGCGGGTCTTTTCTTAAAAAAGCGGGCACATTGATTCTGGGGTTAATGATCCTGCTCTGGGCAGCACGAACGTACCCAAAATCCGATAGCAACGATCCTGCTGAGCAAATGCGCCACTCTTTGGTCGGGCGTGTCAGTCAGGCGATAGAGCCAATTGTGAGTCCCTTGGGATTTGATGGACGCACTGGCACTGCAATCCTGACATCATTTGCCGCACGCGAGGTGTTTGTCGGATCGATGGCCCAGTTGTTTGAAGTTGATGATACCGGAGACGAAACGCTTCTGCGCACCAGTCTCCGAGAAGTAATGGCCCGACAAACATGGCCCGATGGGCGTTTGCTTTTCACGCCGCTCAGCGTGGTGTCATTGCTTATATTTTACATCTATGCCCTGCAGTGCCTCCCTACATCCGCTGTGGTGCTTCGGGAATCCGGTTCCTGGAAATGGGCGGCAGGCCAATTGGTTTTCATGTCCCTTTTCGCCGCATTGATGTCCCTGATTGTCTACCGAGTGGGATTGTGGCTTGGGTTTTAAAAAATGGACGACTGGCAATCACTCACGGCAATCATCGTGGTGGCGCTCACAGGCGCTGCATTTTTCTTCCGCTTTCTTCGCCGGGGTAAGAGTTGCGGTGGATGCGGTGAGGGGTGTGAGGCGAAGCCTTTGCGGAGAGGAAAACCGCAGGACTAACGCGAGGCCTTCTGATCACTCTCGATCAATTGGAACTCTCCGAATCTGTCACGCTTGAACCCTTGGATTGCAACTGGGCCTGAAGCATCGATCGCTTCGATTGGGAAGACATTGACCAGATCGCTTGGCGACCAGGTGTTGCGCCGCAAGTGACCACCCCGGCCGATAATTTCCTTTGGAGGCTTGGTGACTTTTACGTAAGAGGCATCACTCATTCGTGAGGAGGTGAGCTTGCCTGGATTAAAAAGGCTAATCCACCAACCTCCATAGGAGTCTGGAGCGGTGGCGGGAATAATTTTGACACAAAGAGTGCCAATACACTTTTCCCCTCCCGAAAAAGGGAGCGAGTAAATCGCCGAAACCTCTTTTCTGGAAGTGAGAAAACCCGCAAGAAACGCCCTCAAGGCGCGGCGGATTTCATCCTTTCCCGCCGCACGGCCATATGCCCCGAATTCGATTGCAGCAGGATCATCAGGATCCCCGTAGATATTCATTTCCAAGAGCTCGTTTACGCGAAAGGAAAGGTAGGGAACGTTTTTGTAGAGGCCGTTGTCGATTGCTGTGGCAGGGACCTGCTCCAGCAATGTGATGCGGTCATTATTCCGGATGTCATTTACCATGACCCGCCATGAGGGGAGGTCGCCGATGGTATTCGTGTCAGTAAATTCCATGCCGATATCGGCGGCATTTCTGATCCTGATAATTTCCGATTTTGGATGCTGTGAAATTCCGTAGCCCTCTTGAATCCAGACGGCATCGGCTGAATTTCTGACAATGATGCCCGATATGGTTTCACCATTTTTGAGAAGAATGCTGTCCGGTGTGGAGTAGCCTTCCAAGTTGCTTTGTTGCTTTGCAGGAGCGGAGGCGATCATCCCGGCGAGGAGCACCGCAAACCATTTCGGCGTTGATGAGGACACGTCATGAATCTATAAGCCAAGAAGATGTTTCGCAAAGTGATTCTCAAGG
>CALAPX010000118.1 GCA_937888355.1 uncultured Spartobacteria bacterium | reverse complement strand
GTCGCTTGGGACTACATCCGCTTCGACCAAACCCTCCGTGATCTCGCTGCGCGCGCCGATGCGGTGTGCTTCGGATCGCTCGCCCAGCGAAGCCCGGTCTCACGCGCCACGATCCACGCTTTTCTCGAAGCCATGCGTCCCGAGGCACTGCGGATTTTCGATGTGAACCTGCGCCAGAATTTCTACTCCAAGGAAATCCTCGAAGCCTCCCTGCGCCTCGCGACGGTTTTCAAGCTTAGCGACGAGGAATTGCCGACGCTCGCCCGTTTTTTTGACCTAACAGGCCCAGTAATCGAGCAACTCAACTCCCTGCGCCGGTTGTTCGACCTCCGTCTTGTTGCCTACACCCGAGGGGGCGAGGGGAGCTTGCTCGTTACTGCCATGGAAACCTCCGACCACCCGGGCATTCCTACTAAAGTTGTCGATACTGTCGGGGCGGGTGATTCTTTTACCGCCGCCCTCTGCATGGGACTCCTGCAAAACCATCCCCTCGATCACATCAACCACCGCGCCTGCGAAGTCGCTGCATTCGTCTGCTCTCAAGCGGGAGCGACTCCAACGATCTTATGAAAAAAGCGATCCTATCAATTATCACCATGAGCTGCTTCGGTGCTTCGTCGTTGTTTGCCGCAACGGACATCTGGGGCTCCAGCGAAGTGCCTCGCTTGAGTGATCCGGCAGCGGTTCCGCAGACGCTTGAGGAAATCTGGAGCGGATACGACCAGAGCTACGACAAGAACAACCCTCTGGAAGCAAGGATTCTCAAGACTTGGGAGTTGGATAGCGGCAATATCGTGGTTAACTGGGTGCAGCTGACGGTGGGAACCTTCCAGGGCAAAAAGGCTATCGTTTGCGGGTATTGGGCCTATCCGAAAGGCGCAAAAAATCTGCCTGGGATTGTGATGTTTCATGGTGGCCCGCAGACGGCCAGCGAGGGGGGCGCGGTTGATTGGGCCAGGCTTGGCTACGCCTGCTTCCACCCGAACCATAACGACAAGATGGAAATGAGCGGCGAGGCAAAGGGCCTGCCCAATACCGACTGGAGTGCTGCAAACGCCTGGGGGGCGAACGGGCCATATAGCATCACGCCCGACGAGACGTCTATCGATGCCGTCCCCAGTCCGCGCAACAACTGGCTGTTTGTGCGGCAGATGTCCGGTCGGCGCATCATCACATTCATGCAGCAGCAGCCGCAGGTTGATCCTTCCAAGATCGGCGTTCGAGGACATTCGACGGGTGGATCCTTGACCACCTGCGTCGCGATTGATCCACGGGTGACGGCGGCGGTTCCCTCCGTCGGCGGGGCGGGTGGTTTTCTGGACCCGCATCCCGTCCTTACCGGGAATGTACGTCCCGGAATCGGAGGGAATGGCGAGGCACGCAAAGTGTATGACCAGACCTTGGAAGCCCGAACCTATTGGAAAAAGATGCATGCGCCGGTGCTGCTACTGGGGGCATCGAACGACTTCAATGCACCCGACTGGAACTGCATCGACGCATTGAAACTTACCACTGTCGATCGGCGCTACACCTCCTGCGCCAACTACAACCACGCATTTCCGCCCGAGACCATGATTGCCGACTATCTGTGGTTTCAGGACAAACTGAAGGGCGAGTTCTCCTATCCGCAGACACCCAAGGCCGAACTGATTCTTGATCGTAAGGACGGAATTCCGGTTTTCCGCGTCACCCCGCCCAAAACCGATTTGAAACTCAAACGCGTGGAAATGTTCTATACCGACGGGCGCAATCCGCTGACGCGATTCTGGATGACCGGGGAACCAACAATGAACCCGGATGGTTCCTGGGAAATTCAATGTCCTCTGATCTCGATCGACGAACCCCTGATGGCCTTTGCCAATGTGATTTATGCCATCGACCCGATCAAGGCACCGAACCACCGCTACAACGGCCTGAGCGAAATGGCCGCCACCAGCGACTATGCCTATGCTTGGCCGGACCAGCTAAAGGCCGCTGGAGTCAAAGCGCAGAAGATCCAGAACAGGCTCATCGATGACTTTTCCGCCGGATTGCGCGATTGGACGGGCACTCTTGCGAACAACTATTGGTGGAACATCGTTTCGCGCAAAGTGGCGAATCCCCGCTACATGGGACCGAAAGGTGCTGAACTGGTTTTCGAAGTCAATGCCCCCGAGCCGGGAACATATATCGGTGTCCGTGCTTGGAGGGATTTCATGAATGAACACATCTCGGAGGGGCAGTTCTATGGGTTCTTCGAGCTGAAAGAAAAGGGATGGAACACCATTCGCATCAAGACCGCCGACCTGAAGAACCGCTTTGGCCGTGAACTTGATGACTGGCACAAGCTTTCGATGATTGAACTGTGTTCCGCCGCAACCTTGAAACGCGATGTGGAAAGTCGATACGGGGGCAAGATTGAGGAGCGCCTATTGAGGGGACAACCCAAGGAAAACTTCACGCTGCAGACCGGACGCGTTCCGGACAAAGTGAGCGGCTGGAACGAGTCCTACTACACCGAAGCTGGCGATGAATACACCAAGAACAACATGGTGTCGAAAGATGACCTGCTGGCCCGCAACCGCTTCCGCCACATGCGGTGGGAAGGCGGCGAGGTTGTTGAGCGGAGCAAACCCTATGAAAGAGAAAATTATGTTAACCCAAACAAACAGCCATAAAGCAATGAAGCGCATTATAAAAACGATCAAATTTAGCGTTATTGCGGCGGTTGTGCTGTTGCATTGCGTGCATGATGCGAACGGAGCCGAGTCGAACGCCTTTGCTGCTTACTACACGAAAGTCGATTCCGGGGAGGAATTTGAGAAGTTCTCGAGGACAGAACCGTCTGCCGACATTGTGGTGCGTGGGGTGGGGGATTCAGGGGGACGCCTCGTCTTTTGGCGAGGGTCCAGTTACCTGCCGTATTGGGAGGTCGGAGGAAAGAAGTGGTTTCTCGACGAACTCACCCCCCGCAGCGGTGACGGCCCCAAAAACCGACCGGACAATGTGAATACCTACTCGGTTGCCAGAATCATCGAAAGCTCGCCTGAGAAGGTGGTCATCCACTGGCGTTACCTTCCAAAATTCACCCCCGGGAATCCCACTCCAACCAAGAAGAATCTGGCTTACTTCCCGAGGACGCCGGAACCTGGCGCCGAACTCGCCCTCGCGGCTTCGGACAAGTTTGTGGACGAGTATTTCATCGTCACCCCCGACGGCAAGGTGGAGCGCACTTTTCGTGCGGCAACTCCCAAGCGTGAGGATTGGCTCGACGCTCAAAACCTCGCGACCTCCACGCTCCAACTCTCCTCGAGCGGCATTCAACCCCTCGGCGAAAAACCAGCCGTTCGCTCCGCTCCTAAGCCACCAGTTGCCGGCTCTTCGGTAGTAAGCCGCACTGTTGCCTCGCCGGTCAGATGGTGGAAATTTGATGAAGGCACGGGCGACACGACTGCCGAATCGGTCTCCGGGGAATCGAGCCCCATCAAGGGTCCGATGGCTTACTGGAGAAAGGGCATGTCGGGCACGGCGCTCGCTTTTGACGGATACAACACCACCGTAGGCGTGCCTGTCTCGAGTGTGCCGCTCGGCGCCAACGGAGTCACCGTCGAAGCCTGGGTGGCGATCGCCGCCTATCCTTGGAATTGGACACCCATTGTCCAACTCGGCGAGAACGAAAATATTTACCTCGGGATCGATGCGGACGGCCATGTGGCATTCGGCATCCAATCTGGCGGCAAGCCCGTCAGGGTCCAATCTGGCCAATTTCTTGAACGCCGCCGTTGGTATCACCTCGCCGGTGTTTATGACAAAAACGAGGGCCGCCTCAGGCTTTACATCGATGGGCGGCTTTTTGCTGATCAACCAGCCCCCCAAGAGGGCATCGATCAACCCAAGGGGTATCTGCAAATCGGCCAAGGGAAACCCCTGCCGCAGATGTATAATGTCAGGCAACGATTCGCCTCGCAGTATTCGTTCGATGGCCTCATCGACGAGGTTCGGATTTACGATACCCCGCTCACGACCACGCAGGTGGCGTCATCCTGCAGAATCCTCCAACTCGCGGATGGCGCACCCGCTTCGCCCGACATCCCGTCCCGCGTTCTGCCAATCGGTCCCCGCACAGGAAAGTTCGGCGCCCATTTCACCAATCTGGAATTCTATGACACCTGGGATGGTCTCTTCCGCTTTGGTCCGCACCCCGATGTGGTTGTTGAGTTCGACAAAAACCCGAGCCGTTTTGTGTTTTGGCGGGGCATGGGATTCATCCCCATGCTCGTAAACGAAAAAGGCCATTGGTATAGCAACGAATTCAACGAGACATGGAACCGCTCCGGCGGACGGGGCTGCATGGAGCCGATGTCCGACAAGGAAGCCTTCTCAAACCATGTGAAGATCCTTGAAAACACCCCGGCGCGCGTCGTCGTGCAGTGGCGATTCCCGCTCATCGATGTCTTTCGCGTGAAAGCGAACTACGACGAGCAGACCGGTTGGAGCGATTGGAGCGACTGGACCTACACGATCTATCCCGATGGCGTGGCTTCAAAGCGGATGCGTCTCTGGAGCCCTGGCCCATACAATCACGAGTGGCAGGAAGGCATGGTGTTATTCGGTCCAGACCAGCATCCCGAACAAGTGATCAAAACCTCCCCAGCGCTCTCACTGGCCACACTCAGCGGCGAAACCCGGGATTACTCATGGGAAAGTGGGCCACCCAAAGGCGTCAATTACCGCGATACCATAATCCATCTCGTCAATTTCAAGGGCGATTACAGTCCGTTCACGATTGGGAATTGGCATTCTGGAAATCTCTATTCCGGT
>CALAPX010000117.1 GCA_937888355.1 uncultured Spartobacteria bacterium | reverse complement strand
TCCGCTGGACCGACATGACGGCGAACACGAAATCGCCGTTCTATGCCCTGCAACTTGCCCCGACCGCTCTGGATTTTGAAACCGACACGGTTGTCATGCCCAGCGAGGCCCCTGCTCTCCCCGGCGAGCCTTGGGCGAAAAAGGCCTGATCTTATCTCCACCACCAACTATTATGAAAAAAACAATGCTGACCTCACTGGCGATTCTTGGCGCTGCTGCCTCTTTCACCCCCGCTCAAGCGGAGCAATCCGCTCCCAATCCCGCCAAAGTCCTTCTGATCACTGGCGGCTGTTGCCATGACTACACAGCGCAAAAAGACATCCTCAAAAACGGTCTTGAGAAGCGCCTGAATATCGAAGTGACCCAAATCCACTCCGCGGACACCTCGCCGAAGCCGCCCCTTCCCACTCATGGGAATCCCGCTTATGCGGATGGCTTCGATCTCGTCATCCACGACGAATGTGCGGCAGCAATCGGAGACCCAGCGGTGATCAATGGAATCATTCTTCCACACAAGAACGGCATTCCCGGGATCAATCTGCACTGCGCCATGCACAGCTATCGCTTCGGGGACTTTCAGAAACCCGTGGCCCCCGGTTCGGAGAATGCCGCCTGGTTCGACTACCTCGGCCTTCAAAGCTTCCGCCATGGCCCACACGTGCCGCTTTCGATCCGCTACACTGATGCCAACCACCCCGCCAACAAAGGCCTCTCGGATTGGACCACCGGCAAGGAGGAACTTTACCACGTCGTTCAGGTCATGCCCGGCACTTCGGTTCTCGCCAGAGGTTCACAAAAGGTAACAAAGGACGGCGTTGAAACAATCGATGACCACCCAGTTGTCTGGGTGCACGAGTACGGCCCTGAAAAAGTTCGTGTCTGGTCCACCTCGCTGGGGCACTTCAATGAAACTGTCTCGGATGACCGTTACTTGGATCTGGTTGCCAATGGTGTCGCGTGGGCGCTCAACCGACCAGACCTCTGCAAATAATATCCATCCCCCCGGAATTTCATTATGATGAAATCCCTCCAAGCCACAGCTGGGGCGCTTTGCCTTGCCCTTGCTTCATCCTCCTTTGCAGCCGCCACGCCCGAAAAACCGAACGTGATTTACATCCTTGCGGATGACCTCGGGTACGGCGACCTCTCCTGCTACGGGCAGAAAAAACTGCAGACCCCGAATATCGATCGTTTGGCAGCGGAGGGCATCAAGTTCACCGATCATTACTCGGGAAACACAGTCTGCTCGCCATCGCGTGCGTGCCTGATGACTGGGCAACATCCGGGGCGAGTCCACTGCAGGGGCAATGGCGACGAAAATTCCTACGCTGTCCTCGATCCTTCGATGACCACGTTGCCCCGCCTATTCAAAAATGCAGGCTACGCCACCGGCGCATTCGGCAAATGGGGGCTTGGCGAGACTGCAGCTACAGGCGCTCCGAATCCCCTCACCCACGGATTCGATACCTTCAGCGGATGGAAGAGCCAGATGGTTGCCCACACCTACTACCCAACCTCGATCGTCCGCGATGGAAAAGAAATCCCACTCAAACAGGGCACATACATCCACTCGTTGATCATGGATGACGCATTGTCATTCATTGAGAAGAACGCAAAATCCGGCACGCCGTTCTTCTGCTACATCCCGACCGCCATCCCCCACGCTGCGATGCACGCTCCAGCAGCAACCCACGCGAAGTGGCGCAAGGTCTTTCCTCACTTCGACAAGAAAATTGGCAAATATGGGGCTGGGCCTGGCGAGCCGACCCCTGATGTGCAGAACCCGATTGCAGGCTTTGCGGCGATGATGGAAACGCTCGATGGCGATGTCGGCCGCCTGCTTGCTTTGCTGAAACAGCTCGGCATCGACGACAACACAATTCTCCTCTTCGCCAGCGACAACGGATCCCACCTTGAAGGGGGACACGACCCCAAGTTTTGGGATTCCAATGGTCCATTCAAAGGGCACAAACGCGATTTGTACGAGGGCGGTATCCGCTCTCCCTTCTTGGTGCGCTGGCCCGCGCGAACAGCTCCCGGGAGCATCAGTGCGCATCCTGGCGCCTTGTGGGATGTCCTTCCCACGATGGCCGAGCTGACCGGCCAACCGGTGCCAGAACAGGTCAATGGCCTCTCTTTCCTTCCCACCTTGATCGGCAAATCCGACGACCAAAAACAGCCTGACTACCTCTATTGGGAACATCCTCAATCCAAAGCACACGACTGGGCGGTCCGGGCAGGTCCATGGAAAGGCGTTTTCCGTGGCCATCAAAAAGGCTCTAAAACCAAAAGCACTCCACAACTTGAGATTTACAATCTGGATACCGATCCCGGGGAAACCACGGATGTGGCCTCTACCAACCCCGATATCGTGCAGCGCATTCTAAAAATTCGGGAACTCGCCCATACAGATCACAACCCGGCTAGAAAGTAGCCCTTCATGCCTTTGTTCACATCCCTCCACCGCCGTTGGTTCCTCTTTTCTCTCGCACTGGGAGTCGCGGCACATGCCATCGCAGCAACAACGCCGAATGTGGTGCTGATCTACGGCGACGATGTCGGTTACGGCGATGTCGGGGCTTATGGCTCCAAGCTGATTCCAACGCCAAACTTGGATAAACTGGCTTCCCAGGGCCTCGTCTTTACCGACGGCCATTGCTCCAGTTCGACCTGCACGCCCTCCCGATACTCGATGCTCACGGGCGGGTACGGATTTCGAAAAAATGTGGCGATCCTTCCGCCCAATGCGCCGCTGTGCATTAAGCCGGGCACCTTCACCCTTCCTGAAATGTTCCGCCAGGCAGGCTATCACACGGGCGTGATTGGCAAGTGGCACTTGGGCCTCGGGGTTGGAGCCAAAACCGATTGGAACGGCGAGGTGAAGCCAGGCCCGCTGGAAATCGGATTCGACGAGTCATTCCTCCTTCCCTCAACCAACGACCGGGTGCCCTGCGTTTACCTAAAAAACCACAGGGTGGTAAACCTCGATCCCGCCGACCCGCTTTATGTAACGCACAACGCAAAAGCGCCAACAGGCTTCCAAGGCACTATCTATCCCGATGGTCAGAAGGATCCATCCGCGATGACCTACTACCCGAGCACCCATGGACACAACCAATCGGTCATCAATGGCATCGGCCGCATCGGCTACCAGTGGGGCGGAAAAGCAGCTCTTTGGAACGACGAGACGATGGCCGATGTGTTTGTCGACGAGGCGCGGCGCTTTATTTCCGCTTCCAAGGAAAAACCGTTTTTCCTGTATTTCGCATCGCAGGACATCCACGTGCCACGCACTCCGCACAAGCGATTCCAGGGAAAAACAACGCTTGGAAAGCGTGGCGATGCCATGGTTCAGCTCGACTGGACGGTCGGCGAGATCATGAAAGCACTCGATGAGGAAGGCCTCGCCGACAACACGATGGTCATCTTCTCCAGCGACAATGGCCCGGTCTATGACGACGGGTACGCCGACGGCACAACTGTCAAAGGATCGTCTCAGGAAGTCGACAATGGCCACGATGGCTCAGGCCCCTACCGCGGCGGCAAATACCAAGTTTACGAAGGCGGCACCCGCGTCCCCTTCATCATTCGCTGGCCGGGCAAGATCACGCCGGGGACATCCGATGCTCTCGTCGGCCAAATTGATTTCCTGGCCTCCTTTGCCAAGCTGCTCAACATCACCATTCCCGAAGGCCAAGCCGCAGATAGCCGCAATACAGTGGATGCCTTTCTTGGCAAGGATCCCACCGGCCTGCCTTACCTCTTGGAAGAGTCTCACCAAGGCCTCGCCTTGATTGAACGTCCTTGGAAATTTGTGTCTGCGAAGCGCAAGGGCTCGAATGAACTCTTTAATCTCGCAAATGATCCTGGAGAAAAAACCAATATAATCTCCAAGCACCCGGAAATCGCGGCATCGATGCTGGCGCGTTTGGAGAAACTTTCTCAATAAGTTGGAGCGGTGATCAGTCTTCAGCCGGTTCAGCTGGCACATTCGCATCACCAGATTTCCACAGCACAATTTTATTTGTGTCGTTTGATGACTTTGGCCCATCGGTGCTCCGGCCACGTTTCACATCGTTTTCCAACACGCCGAGAAGTTCATTGGCTTTTTCTGGGTTGGTTTCAAAGAGATTGTCTCTCTCGGCGGGATCCTTGGAGAGGTTGTAGAGTTGGGCCTTCGGGAGTGTCGGATTTTTTGCCAGTTTACCCTCCGAGCCACCTCCGCCATCGCGGGCAAGCAAGAGTTTCCAATCGCCCAGGCGATAGGAGAAGTAACCCAGGAAGGAATGATGAACGATCCCTTTTCGGCTGCTTGGGATGGGGAGATTTTGCAAGGCCGGCAGGAAACTGACACTGTCCTCACAGCTGTTGGCCGGCGTTTTCGCGCCGAGCAATTCCGCGCAGGTGGCGAAGATGTCGTTCAAGCAAATCGTGGAGTTGTTCGTGCTCCCCGATTTGATCCTCGCGGGCCAGCTTGCAAGGAACGGCACGCGGTGGCCGCCTTCCCAGAGTTGCGTTTTGTAGCCCCGGTATTGGGCGCTTGGGAAGTGACCATGCTTGTTGAGTTCTTTGGCGTTGGCATCCTTCGCGGAGCAGCCGTTGTCGGAGCTGAAAATGAGGAGCGTGTTCTCGCGTTGCCCGTTTTTTTCGAGGGCTGCGAGGATTTGTCCGACCGAGTCGTCGTTTTGCATCACGAAATCGGCATAGGCATTGATGCCACTTTTCCCCTGCCATTCCTTACTGGGAACGATGGGCGAATGGGGTGATCCGTAGGGGAGATAGAGGAAAAACGGCGTGTTCTTGTCCTTAGCTCGCTCGTCGAGGTAGGCCACCGCTTTTTTGGTGAGGCGGGGCAGCATGTTGATTGGATCGTCATGCTCGACCACGGCGTCGTTTTCGATCACGCACTCCATGTCTGCAGCGTGGTGAAACCCGTGGAAGTAGTCGAATCCCCGGGTGGTGGGGCCGTCGGGGATTTTGGATCCAACGGGAGCGAGGCCGCGCGGAACCTTGCGTTCATCGAGGTTCGCTCCGGTCTTGGGATCGGTGTAGAGGAAGTTGAGATGCCACTTACCGAGGATGGCTGTGTGGTAGCCTTGGGACTTCAGGAAACTGGCCACTGTGGGCCGGTCGGCCGCGATCAGATCGGGGGCGAATCCTTGAACGACTCCACGCTGGAGGGTGGTGCGCCACGGGTAGCGCCCGGTCATGATGCCATAGCGTGTCGGTGTGCAGACGGATGAGGCGGAGTGGGCGTCGGTGAAGACCATCCCGGACTTGGCCAAGGCATCGAGGTGCGGTGTGGGGATTTTGCCTCGCTCGGGATTGAGGCAATGCACATCCCCGTAGCCAAGATCGTCGCAAAGGAGGACAATGATGTTGGGTTTGGCTGTGTCTGCCGCACGGGCCAAAGCGGCGGCGCACAACAAAGCGATGATGGTGAGAATTGCTCTTATCATTTCTTATTTTTTCCTTCGTTTTCCACCGGCAAGTCGAGTGCCGCGCCGGCATCTCCTTGTTCCTTCATCCAGGCTTGGAGGCGATCCTCCAAATCGCGGCGGGTGCCGGCCAAGTCGGGGCGGTCTGCGAGGTTGGTGAGTTCCCACGGGTCGGCGGCGACATCATACAACTCAACCGCCGGGCGCTTCAGGAAACGGTTCATAAGGGCAGCGGACGGGGCGTCGCGCTTCGCAGCCTCGACCCAGGATTGCCAGTAGTTCCCGCAGGCGGAACTCATGATGTGCTTGTTCTGGAATTCAGAGTCGGGAGCGAGGTTGCGAATCAGTTTGTATTGCCCCGAGCGGATGCTGCGAATCGGATAGGGATCGCTATCGGGACCATTGTTGTAGATGCCATAGGCGTAATCGCGGTGAGCGATCTTCGCACCGGTCAAGACTTGGAGGAAACTGCGGCCGTCCAGCGTGACCGGCGGCGTGCCGCCGGCAGCTTCGATCATCGTGGGCAGGACATCTTCGTATTGCACGATGGCGGCGGCGACCGTTCCGGCTTTGATGTGGCCGGGCCAGCGGACAATCATGGCGCTGGCCACACCGGGCGCGAAAAGCGTCCACTTGGATCCGGGGAATTGCGAGCCCTGTTCGCCGCCGAAAAAGACGAGCGTATTGTCCGGGGCGGCCTCGAGAATGTCGCCGACTTGCTTGTCCAGCGCGGCGATCTCGGCACAATATTTCGAGAAGTTCGCGCGCGTCTCCGGCGTGTCGATCCAAGTGGGTGGCAACTTGAGTTTGTCGGGCGGGAACTGCGAGGGGTCGCCGACGGTCCACGGCGCGTGCGGCAATGTCGAGCAGACGAACAGGCAGAACGGCTGCTTCGCATCGCGCTGCATGAACTCGCGGATGCCAGTCAGATTATAGTCGGCGGTCTCGAGGGTGCAGCTCTGCTCGAAGCCGGGAACATCGGTGAAGGCGAACACTTTTTTCGGCTTCACATGAACCTTGCCGGTCAGGCCCACGCGATAGCCGAGCGGCTCGAGGTAGTGCGGGACGCTTAGCGTGCCCGGCTTGGCGGCGGCATGATTACGGGACGCGCCGTGACGCGCGGGAAAAAGGCCAGTGTAAAGTGACGCGCGACATGGCGTGCAAATCGCTTCGGAGGCGAACGCCTGCGTGAACCTCATCCCTTCCCGGGCCAGCCGGTCGAGGTTGGGCGTCGGCACATTGCCACCGCCGTAGCAGCCGAGTTCATACGACGCCAGATCATCGGCAAGAATGAAAATGATGTTGGGAGGCTTTTGGTTAGCGTTGGATTCGGCGATCGCCGGAGTGGCAAAATAACAGACCCCAAGGACGACCGCGCCCAAGACCTGTCGCAAACGAAATTTGTTACCCGGCTCGTCCATCATAGTGTCTTTCTGGTGTCCGCAAGGTCTTTCAGCAAATCGGGTTTGTCCTTGCTCCAATACCACAGCCCAAGCGCGTCGTAGCGCTTGAGTTGATAAGGAATCAGCACCGTGTCACGGTAGTCGGTCCAACTCAGAATCGAAGAATCCTCGCTCTTTCCCCCGCGCCAGACCCGCTCGGAAAAGGAGGCGAGTCGCGGGAAAGTGCGATCGCCGAATACCTTCATGGTCGGAATTTTCTCGCTCCAGGTGCACGCGATCGCACCATGGGCTAGTTGGCGCGTCTCGGGCGTGACGCCCAGCATGTCGCCAAAGGGATCCCAGTTATACATTTCTGCTGGAGAGATCCGCCCTGCCCAGCCGCCTTTCCCCTCATTCATCATATCGAAATAGGTCCAGCAAGCCGGAGAGAAAATGAACGGCTGCTGTTTTTTGTTCAGTTCCTCATCGACAGTGAATTTCTCCTTCTTCCACCAGTATTTTTTACCATACCGCCACCAGTGAACCACGGTATCCTTGTCTTCAAATCCGTTGGTAAAGGCGTCGTCCCAGACAATCGGCTTTTTCTTGAGGCTCTCCTTGATGAAGGTGGTTATTTCACTGGCGAAATCGATGAGTTCGGCCTTCGAGTAAAGCTCCACGGGGGATTGGTAGTTCACCTCATCAAAACCGATGTGGAGATATTCCGGATCAAATAGGGCACTGACCTCGGTGAGCACCTTTTTGGCAAAGTCGCGCCCCATGGCATCGCCACGGATCGCCAGGTTTCCTTTCTCACGCGTTTCCTTGGGATGCTTCAGCTCGGGATAGGCACGGATCGCCGCGCCCATGTGGCCGGGAATGTCGATTTCCGGAATGATCGAGATGTGTCGTTCCGCGGCGTAGGCGCCAATCTCTTTGACCTCCTCCTGTGTCAGGAAGGCGGCAGGGGCATTCGGGTTCGAATTGTTGCCGATAGCGCCCACCGTCGTGAGCTTCGGATAGGCCTTGATCTCAATCCTCCAACCCTGGTTGTCGGTGGCGTGGAGGTGCAGGGTGTTGAGCTTGTGCATCGCCATGGCGTCGATGATTTTTTTCAACTCCTCCTTGGTGCGGAAATGGCGGGCGATGTCCACATGCAGCCCCCGGATTTTTTCCATGGATGGCTTGTCTTGGATTGTGACGGCGTCAACGGACAGTTTCATGCCCGGCGCCGGAGTGTCGGAGTAGATGCCTGCAGGCAGGAGCTGGAAGAGGGTCTGCACGCCGTAGAAGAGCCCACTCGCACTCTTGCCGGTAATCGTGATCTTGTCCTTCCCGCTTTCTAAGGTGTAGGCGTCCTTCTCTGGGAACTTGACGGCGTCCGGATCGATTCGGAGGACGATGGTATTTGCCTCGCCGGAGTCGCGCACCTTCAAATTCAGCCCCGTGGATGCTGCGATGCGGTTCCGCAGATAATCCGCAACCGCCTTGCTCCCCACGCCCACCGGCACAATTCCCGTCTCCGCTCCGATCTCGAACGGGACTTCTTTTTTTGCTTCGACCGAAAAGGGCATCGGAACAATGCCCGCTTGAACGGCCGTGCCGGATTCCGCCCGACTTGTGGCAGCAACAAAAATCACGCCGCAGGCCATTCCCGTGACGAGAAAGCGTGGCAAGTTAAGTTTCATGGTCTTCATTTAGAGAGAAAATCGGGATCAGCGGGGCGTTTGGGTTTGGAATGGTGCGCTGAGGGAGACTTTGACGACCGAGTCATCCGGATCCACCGCTTGGCCTGTGAGGGAGATTTTCAGGGCGGCGCCATCCTGCTTGAAATCCACTTTCCGGTCGGAGGCCTTCGGCGAGAGGAAGGCCGCCGAGGCGACTTGGGGAACGACGCCTTCGACCGTGAGTTGGCCATCCTTTGGCCATTTCATCACATGCAGGTAGAGGGTTGTTCCATCCTTTGACAGGTTCGCATCGCCCCACGCCGGGCGGGCGGGGAGGGGGTTGGGAAGGGTGTCGAAAATCGACTCGTGATTGTCCCGCAACCAAGCACCCAGGCCGGCATAGAGTTCGACAGCCTTCGGGTCGATTTTGCCATTTCCCATCGGGCCGCAGTTGAGGAGGTAGTTGCCTCCGCCGCAGACCGTGTGGACCAGGCGGTGAATCAATTCCTGGAGTGAATGGTAGGTATGCTTGCCATGGGCCTTGTAGCCGTAGGAGGAGCTCACGCTGTCAGGCGATTCCGTGGTGAAGGGGAACTTCGCGGAGGGAACTTCTTTGTCCCCGAGCGAGACAAAATCGAACACCTCAAACATCTCCGGGGTGAGATCTGTGTCAGGGTTGAATTTTTTCAAAAGCACGGAACCCAAGACAACCCGTGAGTTGATGACGCAGTCCGGATTGAGTTCCCGAATGGCGTCATGAAAACGCCGGGCCTGTTCGGGAGTTAACCCATTAGGGGTATCGAACCATATCAGATCGATGTCGTAGTTACTCATCAGTTCCTTGATCTGCGGCAGGGCCTTGCGGGCGATGTAGGCATCCACATCCGGCTTGCGGTCGGCAGGCAGTTCGGGGAAGAGCTTTTTGAGGAACTGCGGCTTGAAGAAGCTCGTGGAGTCCGGATCGCTCCAATCCTGCGCATGGGAATAGTAGACGCCGAACTTGAGGCCGTGCTTGTGACACGCCTCGGAGAATTCCTTGATGATGTCGCGCTTAAATGGCGAGGCATCCAGCACATCATAATCGCTGCAGGCCGAGTCGTAGAGCGCGAAGCCGTCGTGGTGCTTGGAGGTGATCACGACATATCGCATGCCGTTTTCCTTGAACATCCGCACCCACTCCTCGGCGTCGAACTCCTGCGGATTGAAGCGACTGGCGACTTCCCTGCGGTATTCCTCGCTGGGAATAGCAGCATCCACCTGAATCCACTCCGCATAGGCGCGGCCCATCTTGTCCTTGTATTTCCCGGCCAGGGTTGAATACGCACCAAAGTGGATGAAAGCCCCGAATTTCGCGTCGCGAAACCACTTGTTCAGGCGGGCTTCGGACTCGGGAGTGTGGCGGAATTTCGAGAGATCGGGCTCGTTGGCAGCGTTGGGCGGAGTGGTCCCACTCTCCTTGTTTGCTGCATGGCCAAGGGTGGAACCGAAGAGGGCGAGAGCGATTGCTAGTATGAAAAGGGGTTTCATTGGTGGTCTGTTGCGGGTGACAATCCCTACTTTGCCGCGGGTGCGTCCGGCTTGAAGTAGTTGAGATTCCCGCCGTCGTATTGTTTCATCACGCCTTCAAGGCGCTTGCTGAAGTCACTGAAATCCTTCTGATCGAGCGGCGTCCACGCTACCTCCGCAAGCGCGGCCATCCGAGGATAAGCGTGGTATTCCACCTTTTTAAAATCCTTGAAATACTCGGACCATAGTTGGGCTTGGACGCCGATGATGTGTTTCGCCTCGGCGGGCGTGAGCGCCTTGGGCACGGGATCGTAGGAATAGACTTTCTTGATCGGCTGGAAACCGCCGATGGCTTCGTATTCCTTGCCCTTGGCCAATTCCTGGTTTTCCCGGGCTTGGTAGCGGTCGAAGTAGGTGTGGGAATTGGGGGCCATCACGACATCGTGGCCTTCCTTGGCGGAGGCGATGCCGCCGGCTTCGCCACGCCAAGACATGACGGTGGCTTGCGGGGACAGTCCGCCTTCGCGGATTTCGTCCCAGCCGATGAGCCTGCGGCCCTTGGCTTCGAGGATTTTCTCGACGCGTTTGACGAAATAGCTCTGCACATCGTGGCCGGTTTTGAAGCCTTCCTTTTTCATCAGCGCCTTGACGCGGGGGGATTTCTCCCACTGGTTTTTCGGGGCTTCGTCGCCGCCCATGTGGATGTATTGGGATGGGAACAGCTCGCAAACCTCGGTGAAGACGTCGGTGATGAAACTGAAGACCTCCTCGGTGGGGGCGAAGGTGTAGGGATGGACGCCCCAACGGGTTTCCACCTTGGGCGCGTAGTTGGGGATGTCGTTGTTGCCGAGTTCCGGATAGGAGGCGATCGCGGCCGCCGCATGACCCGGCATCTCGATCTCCGGAACAATCGTGATATGACGCGCCGCGGCGTAGGCAACGATTTCCTTGATCTGCTCCTGTGTGTAAAATCCTCCGTAGCGCTTGCCGTCGTCGCTTTTCCGGTTGCCATAGGGTGGTGATGAATCACGCCACGCACCGACCTCCGTCAATTTGGGGTATTTCCTGATCTCGATCCGCCAGCCCTGATCTTCCGTTAGATGCCAGTGGAACACGTTGAGCTTGTGGAATGCCATCCAGTCGATGAAACGCTTCACATCCTCGGCAGGGAAAAGATGACGTCCCACGTCCAACATCGTTCCACGCCATGCGAATCTCGGATAATCCTTGATTTCGACGGCCGGCAGCAATTCGGGGGCGGAGTCCTTCCAAGCATCCGTCCCGAGTGGTGGCAAGAGTTGAATGATGGTTCGCGTTCCATAAAAGACTCCTGCGGAATCCTTCCCTGTCACCGTGACGTTATCCGGAGTGATCTTAAGAAGATAACCTCCTGCCGGCAGATCCAGCGACGTGTCGGTTCCGAGAACAATGCCACCCGGGGTTTTTGCCTTGGTATCGGCCTCCGCCTTTTGTTCGGAACCGGTGCGGGTCGATAGATCGGATGCGAGGAGACCAGCCTCGGTTTCAAGGCCAGGGCTGAACCGGATCGTTGTTTCTTTGGAGAATCCGAAGGAACCCTCCCCCGGTTTCACCGATACGGGAAGCGGAATGAGAGGCAATGGAGCGGCCAAGGCAACCCCGGTCATGCCTACGGCGGTGATCAAAGTTTTCATCATGTTCAAGAATTTCGTTAGAATGTCTGCCAGTCAGGCTTGTTGTCATAGACCCAGCGGAAATATTCCGCCCGTTGCAACTTGCTCGCGGCTGGGTCGTCCAGGCAGACCTTGACCGAGCGATGCATCTGGAGGACGGAGGCCGGATTGCTGGACGCTATGGGACCTTCGACCGCCTCGGCGATCGCGGCAGCCTTGTTAGCGCCGAATGCGAGCAGCAGGTTCGTCCGCGCTTCCATGATGGTGCCGATGCCCATGGTGATGACATGAAACGGAACCGCTTCCTCGCTGCCAAAAAATCGGGCGTTGTCCATGCGCGTCCGCTTGGTCAGGGTCTTGATGCGCGTGCGCGAAGCCAATGAAGAGGTGTGTTCGTTGAACCCGATATGCCCGTCGGTGCCGATTCCCAACACCTGAAGATCGATTCCTCCGGAGGCGGCGATCATCTTCTCATATTCCTCGCAGATGCGGGGAATGTCCTTCGCATTGCCATCGGGGATATGGATGTTTTCCTTGCGGATGTTGATGTGTCGGAAAAGATTTTCCCACATGAAGCTGTGATACGACTGGGAATGCTCGCGCGGCAGACCGATGTATTCGTCGAGGTTGAAGGTCTTCACTTTCGACCAATCCAGTTCCATCGAGATCAGCGTCTGATAGAGCGAGAGCGGGGTGCTGCCGGTGGCGAGCCCGAGCACGGCATCCGGCTTGTCGCGAAGCAACGTCGCGATCAACCTGGCAGCGACCTCCGTGGCGGCCTGTTGGGTGGGTTGGATGATGATTTCCATCAGGATTATCCAATTCGTTGGCTGAGTTTCGTGCGAACGTCCTCGTTGAACCGGTCGATGAGGGTGCAAACGTAGGATACGATATCAATCGAGTCGTCCGTTACAAGTGGAGTCAGGTCCAGACCGAAGATCAACTGGGTGCTTGCATCCGTGGCGTGCGAGTTGAAGAACGTGGCATTGGCGGAGCGTCGGCCAAGCGTGGCCAGGTCGTAGCGTTTCCCGCCCGCGATCTGGGAATCGAAAACGCCGTTGAGCGCGGCGGCGAGATTGTCACGACCACTGACGTCCATGAGCACCTTTTCCTCATCCGGCAGCCAGTCGAGGTTCCGCCAGACCTCGCAGCCGACCACTTGTTTAGGACGCTGGTCCAAAGGCATCTCGCGCATGGCAAGCAAGGCGGCGATGGTCACGCCGACGTGAGTGTCATGCTTGTCCGCCAGGTTGTGGGTATAGACCACCTCGGGCCGGGTAGCGGTTAGAATAGCCTTAAGGTCGTCCTTCAGTTCCTGCTCGGTCGGGCTCTTGACGGCACCACTCGGGTAGTCGAGCTGGATCATTGCGCTGTAGCCTCCGATGACCGCGGCCGTGTTCTGTTCCTGACGGCGGATTTTCATCATCTCCGCGTCGGAGAACTCGGAATAAGGACCGGAGCGCGAACTGCCGGCCCCGTTGGTGCAGGTGACGCCACCGAACCATTTGTCCTCGCGGGCGAAGCATTGGAGAATTCCATGAAACGCCATGAATTCGAGATCGTCCTGATGGGCGCCAATGCCGAGATGGGTGGTGCGCGCGAGCGCACGGGATTCACCCAATTGGTCGGGGATGAAGACTTCCGCAGAAGGTTGATGGAGTTTCATGAGAATTACTTTTTGGTTTTAGGTAAGCTGGCGGCAGCGACCGCCTGGCCGACACGCCGGGTCTTCTCGTCGGGCACATGCATGGCGATGTCCGACGCGGTTTGCGAGAACTCCTTCGCGAGCACCTCACGGGCTTTCGAAAGGACGATATCGCCTCCTTTTCCGGTGGTGACACGGCCGAGGATGAGCATGTGGGCGAAGTCGTAGAAATCGACGTAGTGCGGGATCGTGTAACCGAGATACACGCCGATGGTTTCGTAGATCTTCGCGGCACGCTCGTCGCCCTGTGCCATGAGCTTCTGCACCTCGACGAGACGCTCTGGCAGATCCATCTTCGCGGGCAGCTTGATCTTGGCGGAAGGCAGCAGCTTGTTGACCGCCTGTTGTGAGAAATACAAGGCACCGATCCCGATGTCGCCGGACCATTCGTCAGCAGCGGCCTTGGGATTGTAATCCACGGGAGTGAACGCGAGTTCGTTGAGCCAGCCGAGGATGTGGCCTTTCTTGTCCATGAATCCGGCGGCCTCGCTCGACCCCATGGCGATTCCTAACATCCCGTTCTTTCCAAGTGATAGGGCGCCGGCGAGAGCCGTGACGTCTCCGTCGTTCATCATCACCAAGGGCACGTTCCATTCCTTCTGGATGCGCTTGAAGACTGCCGCGGCCTGCGGGAAAACTTTCTTGGGGATCGCGCGGAGCAACGAGGCAACGCGGATCTCGTTATCGACGATGATGCCGGCAGAACTGCCACCGATCGCATCGACCCGCGGCATGCAAGCGGCGGCCCTGTGGAGAGCCGCGGAAATATGGTGATAGTGATATTCCGGGTTGGTCTGAACTTTCGGGTCCCACGGGGTTTCCTGGGTGAAGATTGCCTCACCGTCGATCACGGCGGAAACCTTGTAATCACTGGCTCCAAGGTCGAATCCAATACGGCAGCCCTTGAGGTGACCACCGGCCGGAACCTGCATATCCTTCGCCGCCGGAACCTTGCCCGCAGTGGTCACGACGACCTCGAATTTTTTCCCGTAGGCGAGTGCCATCATGTCGCAATCGAATTTCCGTGCGCCGCGCGCTGAGTAGATCTTGCGGATGTAATCTCCGATGGCTTTCGGCCCACCGACGTGAAGCTTCCAACCGCCGCGTCCCCACACGAGGAACTTTACGATGCGCTCGACATAGAGGAGCGTGTCCGCATCCGCAGTGGGCATGACCACCGTTTCGAAGCGTGAAACAAGGCCGCACTCACGCTCGAGACCGAGCACAAGCGGCACCGACTTGCCGGTGGCCTTTGCGGATTCAACATACTGCCGGTTGTAAATGACCGCGGGAAGGAATCCCGGGTCTAGCGGGGCTTTGATGGCAGGCTTGATCGACAACAACATGGTTGATAGATAATGTTAGGCTTTTTTCTTCCCTTCGAAATGTTCCTCGATTTCCTCAAGGGTCTTGCCTTTCGTTTCCGGCAGGAAGAAGGCGGCGGTGATGAAGTAAATGACCGTGCAACCCGCGAAGGCGAAGAACATGGTGGAGTATCCGTATTTTCCAACCGTCGGCAGGAAGGTGGCGGCGATCGCGGTGGATACCGCCTGGTTGACCAACAAGGCGATGCTCATTCCATTGGACCGGATGCGGGTGGGCATGAGTTCCGAAAGAGCGAGCCAGACGCAAACTCCAGGCCCAATGCCAAAAAACGCGATAAAGATGAAAATGCAGACGGCGATGGTCCAGCCATTGGCCGCGGAGGGCACCGGAGTGATCAGCGCGTTCTGAATCTTGAGGCTGGCGGTGCGTGAGGAGTCCAGATCGGCGAACGGGTTCTTGAAGAACGCGTCCACCCCGTTGCTCGGAAGGCTAGCGTTGCGGCTGATCGTGATTTTCGCAGCCTTGTCCACTGAGCGGACCACGCTGGATGCCGAGGTGAAATCCCCGCAGGTATAAATGACGGATAGAGTCGCCGGTTGACCGGAAATGGCTTTGCCCGCCTCGCCGGCCGTTGCCAGCAATTCAGCAACCTTTGCCTCATCGAAGTTGAACTCCACCACCTGATCCTTGACCGCCTGCTTGGTGCCGTCGGCGAGGACGTTCTCCGAATCCGTCTCGGTCACCATGGCCTGCACCGCATCCTTGCAATCCACCCGAAGTTTTTCGGTCTTTCCGAAAAGGAATCCGACGGCCATCAGGGAAACAATGATCCCAGCGCTTCCGACGGAGAGCAGGAACTTGCGGCCCTTCTTGTCGACAAGAGCCACCGCTCCCATGGTCATGATAAAGTTGACCAGGGTGAGGATGACATATCCCATGTGGGCCTGCGAGTCGTTCAATCCGGCCTGAATGAGAATGGTGGCATTGTAACCGATTATCGAGTTGATCCCCGTCGCTTGGTTACAAGCCAGGATGACGCAGGCGAGCACGAACGGAATGACATACTTCCTTGATAGAAGTGAACCACGCGCGGTGACCGTTCCATCAGCCGACCTTCCACCCGCTTCATTGGCGGCGGTTTCCCGCATTTCCTGAATCTCGTGATCGGCTTGCTCAACATCGCGCGAACGGAGGAGAGCACTCCGGGCGGCTTCCAGTTTTCCCCGCTTGAACAACCAACGCGGGGACTCCGTCACGAGGAATGATCCAACAACGAAGAAGATGCCCGGCAGCATGGACACCCAGAAAATCCATCTCCAAGCATGATCCTTGGCGGCAAACAGTTCCTCGACCGTTCCATTTTTCTCAATCCCGCCGATCCAGATGCTGAATCCGTAACCGATCAAGGCGGCGGCGACGATTCCCAGCGTGAGCAGCCATTGGAATATGCCAGTGCCCTTGCCACGGTTGGTGGCACCCAGACATTCCGCCAGATAGAGCGGGACCACCACCCCGATCAGCCCGGCGCTGATGCCTTGCAACAACCGGCCCATGACAAGCGGCCCAAAGCCCTGCGCCAGGGCAATCATCGGGATACTCGCCACAAAAACAACTCCGCTAAGAATCATCATCGGCTTGCGACCGAACAAATCCGAAAGCATTCCGGCGAAAAGGGTCGAGATGACGCTCCCGAGAAGCACCGCCGCCACGATGATTGATAGTTGGCCCGCATTCAGTCCGGAAGTGGCTTCCATGTAAGGAAGCGCCCCTGCGATGATTCCGACATCGATCCCGTAAAGCAAGCCACCCAAGCCGGCGACGAGGAGAAGGAAACGGTTGTAGCCGGTTTGCGCACCGGTCCCTGGATTTTGAGTCATATGCGTTCAGGTCAGTTTGTTAGAGCTTGACTCGTGATTGTCCCGCAACCAAGCACCCAGGCCGGCATAGAGTTCGACAGCCTTCGGGTCGATTTTGCCATTTCCCATCGGGCCGCAGTTGAGGAGGTAGTTGCCTCCGCCGCAGACCGTGTGGACCAGGCGGTGAATCAATTCCTGGAGTGAATGGTAGGTATGCTTGCCATGGGCCTTGTAGCCGTAGGAGGAGCTCACGCTGTCAGGCGATTCCGTGGTGAAGGGGAACTTCGCGGAGGGAACTTCTTTGTCCCCGAGCGAGACAAAATCGAACACCTCAAACATCTCCGGGGTGAGATCTGTGTCAGGGTTGAATTTTTTCAAAAGCACGGAACCCAAGACAACCCGTGAGTTGATGACGCAGTCCGGATTGAGTTCCCGAATGGCGTCATGAAAACGCCGGGCCTGTTCGGGAGTTAACCCATTAGGGGTATCGAACCATATCAGATCGATGTCGTAGTTACTCATCAGTTCCTTGATCTGCGGCAGGGCCTTGCGGGCGATGTAGGCATCCACATCCGGCTTGCGGTCGGCAGGCAGTTCGGGGAAGAGCTTTTTGAGGAACTGCGGCTTGAAGAAGCTCGTGGAGTCCGGATCGCTCCAATCCTGCGCATGGGAATAGTAGACGCCGAACTTGAGGCCGTGCTTGTGACACGCCTCGGAGAATTCCTTGATGATGTCGCGCTTAAATGGCGAGGCATCCAGCACATCATAATCGCTGCAGGCCGAGTCGTAGAGCGCGAAGCCGTCGTGGTGCTTGGAGGTGATCACGACATATCGCATGCCGTTTTCCTTGAACATCCGCACCCACTCCTCGGCGTCGAACTCCTGCGGATTGAAGCGACTGGCGACTTCCCTGCGGTATTCCTCGCTGGGAATAGCAGCATCCACCTGAATCCACTCCGCATAGGCGCGGCCCATCTTGTCCTTGTATTTCCCGGCCAGGGTTGAATACGCACCAAAGTGGATGAAAGCCCCGAATTTCGCGTCGCGAAACCACTTGTTCAGGCGGGCTTCGGATTCGGGCGTGTGACGGAATTCTTGCAGGCGGGCCTTCGTGGCGGCAGCCGACTCGGCCTTTTTGGAAGCACTTGGGGCGTCAGCCGCCGCGGGAGAGCGCCTTACCTCCTCGCTGATGCACTTGGGATTGGACGCTTCCGGGAGCGATGCTTTCCACTCACGCACCAACGCGGTCAGGCGCGCCACGATCTCGGGATGTTCGGAAGAGACATCCCGTGCTTCGGCGCGGTCTTGGTCGAGTTGGTAGAGTTCTGTCCGATTTCCGTCCTCGGTCATGAGCAGTTTCCAATCGCCTTCGCGCACCGCGAGGTCGGCCCACATGTTGGGCTCACGATTGCCCCCGCGCCACTCCCAAAAAACGGGCCGTGTTCGGATCATTTGTTTGCCGTTGAAAGCGGCAAGAAGGTTCTCACCATCTCCCCGGTAGTCTTTGGGCAATGACACTCCCGCAGCGGCGCAAAGGGTGGGCAACAGGTCCACGGCAGTGATCACCGTTTTGTCGTTGGTGGTGCCCGCCGGAGCGTGTCCCGGCCAGCGGACGATGAAAGGCGTCCGCACACCGCCCTCAAAGAGGCTGCGCTTGCGTCCCCGCAAGCCGCCGGTGTCGCCAACACTGTAATGCAAGCCGTATCCCTTGAAATTCGCCTTCGGGTCGATGTCCTCGCCTTTGTCTGGGCCGGTTTCTTCCGGGCCGTTGTCGCTGGAGAAGATGACCAGCGTGTTTTCCGCCACGCCGGCTTCGTCGAGCGCCGCGAGAATTTTGCCGACCTTGTTGTCCCCGTCCGTAATGACCGCCGCATAAACCTGCTTTTGCTTGTCGAGGTGCTTCCATTTTTCCATCGACTGCTCAGAGGGCGCATGGGGCGTGTGCGGTTCTTTCAACCAAGCATTTACGAAGAAAGGCCGTCCCTTGCTTTCGCGAATGAAGCGCACGGTGTTGTCCGCCGTGTCGCGCGAACTGGCGCCCTCCTTTGGAAAACCCGGAGGGCCGTTGAAGACTCCGGCTTGGTCGAAACCGTAGGCCGTCACAGCGGGCGCTCCTTGGCAACCGGCATTCGTGAGGTGCCACTTGCCGAAGTGGCCGGTGCGGTATCCGGCGTTTTTGAGGAAGCGTGAAAGTAGAGGCGCCTCCGGATCGAGCCAGTCGGGCATTCCACGCTTGGCGTTGCTCAAGGGCTTGTCGAAATGCTCGTGAATACTGAAGCGCGCAGGACACATCCCTGTCAGCGCCGCCGCACGGCTCGGCGAGCAGACAGGGTTGAGGACATTGAATTGCAGGAAGTCGATACCCCCGGCGGCCAGCCTATCGATGTTGGGAGTTTTCAACCACGGATGGCTGTGGCTGGACAGATCCCCCCACCCCCAGTCGTCGGCATAGATGAAAACAATGTTCGGGGGGGTCCCGGGACCGCTTGGAGCGTCAACCGCTTGGCAAAGCGCAGATCCGACAATGATGAGAGCGAGGGCGAGGATTTGGATTTTTTTCATTTGGGTTGGTTTTTCAAAGTGTCGGGCGCGCGTCCATTTTCCAAAGACACCTTGATGACCGTGTCGTTCGGATCGATGGCTTGCCCGGTTAGGGTGAGAGTGAGGGTGGTTTCCGACTGGGCGAGAGCGATTGTTAGTATGAAAAGGGGTTTCATTGGTGGTCTGTTGCGGGTGCTATTCGCTTTTTCTTTTTGCTGTCGTAATCGGTGGAGTCCTCGCTGTGGATTCCTGTCTGGCGCTTTTCTTTGAGGTCCGTGCCAAGAACTGCCGGGGTGTGCTGCTCTTTATTGGTGAGAATCTCAAAGGCCCACGCGTGTTGGGACGCGCCGAGGTCGGCGGGCGGTGTGATGCGAAGCCCGTTGTCATCAATAGCCCACTCGACTTTTCCGTTCGACCCGAGGAGGCTGACGGATTCCACATCGGCGGCTGTCCAGCCTTTGGTGGCCTCGATCGTGAAGGGCTGGGGCTTTTCCAGACAGATGGCGTAAAGTTTCTTGCCGTTTGTGGTGAAGGCCAGGTGGCCGTTCTTTTGGCTCGTTGTATGCCAGTAACGCGAGCCGTAGATGGCTGCGCCGTTGATTTTAAGCCAGTCGCCCATGGCGCGAAGCCGTTCCACCTGCCACTCGGGAATGGTGCCGTCCGCACGCGGGCCGATATTAATCAGAAAATTTCCGTTGCGACTGACGACTTCGATCATTTCATGGATCACCTCACCGGCGTTTTTTTTGTTTGGGTAGTCGTCTGCCTCCTCCGCCGCCAAGTAGCCGAAAGAGGTTCCAAAGGTCGTGCAGCTTTGCCATTTCGGGCCGAGTTGAGCGAGGCGAAGATTGTCTTTCTCCCGGCAGCCGACGCCCTCGGGCCAGTTCACACTTCCGCCCTTGTTGTTGAGATAGACGGGTTGGCCGCGCCGCACGCCATCGTTCATGAAATCCGTGATCATGAGGCGAAGTTGGTCGTAGAAATACTGGATCTCGGGCTTGGCGATTCCTTTCAGCACATTGTTGCCGTCCCTCGTCCAGAGGGGAATGTCGTCGATCCAAAGAAAATCGGGCTGGTATTTTTTTTCGATTTCCTTCCAACGAGCCACATAGTCGTCCGCAAACGCCTTATCCAAATCGAAGGGGCCGTAGAGAGAAGCCGCCTCGGGATGGAGTTCGATCTCCTTGGCGATGTCGGGAAACGGTTCACCGTCGGCAACATACCCTTTCGAGCTGAAATACATGTGGTGGCGCTCGCGATGGGTGGACGGCGCGTATTTGAGCCCGCGTTTGCGGACGGCGGCACCGAGGTCGCCCACGAGGTCGCGCTTGGGCCCCTTGTCCATGGCATTCCACGGGGTGAGGTCGGAATCCCAGTTCGCCCAACCATCGTGGTGCTCGGCGGTGAGCACCACATACTTGGCCCCGACTTCATCAAAAAGCGTCGCCCAGGCCTCGGGATCCCACTTCTCGGCCTTGAAATGATCCACCACATCTTTGTAGCCAAACTCGGGCGGCGCTGCTCCGAAGCGTTTTTTCAACATGGGATAGTGATGCTTGGGGTCGGAGTAGATCGCCTTTGGGACCTGCTCGGCATACCCTTGGTCGCCTTTTTTGTAACCCAGCACACTGTAAGGACCCCAATGAATGAAAATGCCGATTTTCCCGTCATCGAACCATGCCGGCACCGGCATTTTTTGGAGGGATTCCCAGGAACCGTCGTAGGGATCCGCGGCGCGTGCGGGAAAGTGGAAGAGCGAGAACGCGGAGAGAACGATAGCGATGTAGCGCAGGCGTCCCGCCTGCGAATTGGAATTTTTCGATGGCAGGCGGCACGCCTGCCCTACTTCGATTGGGTCACTTTTCATTGGGAGTTTTTGGCCTTACTCCGCAAAAGTGAGGGCGAGTTTGTCCAAGATCGGCTTGACCTTGTTCTCGGTGGTCTCCGTCGTTTTCAACTCAATTTGGAATCCATACCCGGCGGGAAGCTTCGAGAGATCCAGCGCGGCCGGAATCCTGGCCACCTGCTTGGAGAATCCCGGGATGTAATCGTATTTCTCCTGAATCTCCTGCCAAGGGGTCCACTCATCGATTTTGCCGTCCTTGTCGGTATCGACGCCCACACGCGCTTCGACTTTTTCCACCCAGGGCCCCGGGCTGATGAAATCGTTCTTCGTCTGGTTGATCAGATAGAACCGTCCTTCAGCAAAGCAAATGTCGGGGTCGGGATGTCCTTTGCCGACACTACCGCAATAGGTGAACGGTTTATTGATATCCGAGGAGGTGAACCGCGCGATCTGCATATCCTTCTGACTCGCCGAGCCAGCCCATTCCACATCGCTGAAGAGGTAATACTGCCCGCCGATCGAAATCGCCGCCCAATCGCCGAAGGCGTTTTGTTCGGGTTCGTGGATTTCATACTCGGCCACATTTATCGGGAAGTTTTCAGGATCCTCTTGGGTCCAATGCGGATGGTAGTGTTTGGCCATTTTGCCCGTCGGCTTGGTGCGCTGATCGACGGCCGGCGCGACGAGTTTGAAATTGCCAAGACCATCCTCACTGATCGCGTGGCTGGCCAAAGGCGAATCCCACGCATGCTTCGAGGCATCGATGGGGCTCCAGTTCTCGGAGATTAGGTGGAACTTGCCATCCAAATCCCGTATGAGCGCGCAATCGGACCCGTTGAAGGGACTTTTGAAAACGAGCCCCATGTCCTTGCCGGGCTTTCCGTCCGTGAGGTCCTCGTCGATATACAAGTGAGGGTCTTGGTCGTTGGGAAAATCATAATAAAGGTAAGTCTTCCCATCGACGAACTCGGCGGTCGTCATCCATCTCGAACGCTTTTCTGCAACCGGACCATGGTGAACCCAATTCACCATGTCGCGACTCTGCCAAGCATGGTAGCCACCGAGGGACTTTTTCAAGCCACCGGGAGCATTGAATTGTTTCGGCCATTGCGTTGTTTGGAGAGGCACATCAAATCCTTCCAGCTTCGCTTCCTTGGGAGTGAAATCTTTCGCAGGGTTTTTGTTCTTATACAGCCCGAAAATCCAGTAGTCCCCGGGCCCCTTCGTTAGCAAAACCGGGGCATCGTCCAAGTTCGCGGGCGCGATTTTCGGAACCTCCTTCCAGTTGTCCCACACCGGAGATTGCGACACCACGAGCGAGCGCGGAGATTGCTTTTGTTCGAAGGTCTTGATCTTGCTGCGAATCGTGGCTGACGGGGCAGTCGGCACGGCCATCGCATCACGGAACTCCACGCCTTCACTCCCAGACGCGCATGCCTCCCAGTCCGCTTGGGTTTCGATGACCCATTCCTTCCCCGCAGGGGTTGAGGATGCCTTGGAAGGCTTGGGAGCAGTAAACGCATGGGAAAATGCGGCGCCCAGAAAGGTAACAGTTATCGCGATGGTCGTGGTTTTTTTCATAGGGGTTGGGGTTTGATTCGTTTTTTGGAAAATTCTTTCGTCATTACTCGGCCCCATCGATTGCGGGTTCTTGAGATGCCTTACCTTTGCGGTTTCTTGGTTTTGCTTGCGTTTCGATGACTCCGGGAACGGCGGTGATTGTTGGGGTGTGTTTGCGAATGGGTGTGGCTTTCAACAACTCGGCCGTTTCCTTCAGAATGGCATACGCCTCCGGTTGAACACGACCATTTCCATCCGGGCCGACATTCAAGAGGAGATTGCCGCCCTTTTCATTGATGTCCTTCAGCTTGTTATAAATCGTCTTGGCATCCTTCCAATTGTTGTCGCCCTTCTTGTAACCCCACGACTTATTCATCGTGTAACACCCTTCCCAATGCCTAGGGAAAGCGTCCTTGAAGTGGTTCTGTTCCTGGGTCACAAAATCAAACTCACATCTCTCGCGACGGGCCACCCGGTTGTTGACGATGATATGGGGGCTTGCCTCCCGAATGGCGTTGTAGAGTTCGATGCCGTCCTCCACCGTCCACCAGTTTGCCCAATCCCCATCGAACCAAAGCACGGCCGGATCGTATTTCTTGATCAACTCCAAGACTTGGTTCTTTTGGTAATCGACATACTCCTGCTTCCGACCATCCACCATGAGGGTGTGCCCAGGGGATCCGTTTTTGCCTAGTTCCGAGGGACGGTTCTGGGTCGGGTGGTTCCAGTCGATAATGCTGTAATAAATCCCAAATTTAATCCCGTGCTTGTTGCAGGCTTGGCGGAGTTCCTCGAGAATATCACGCCCTTGGAACGGCGTGTTGGTGACATCGAACTCGGTGTATTGGCTATCCCAGAGACAAAATCCTTCGTGGTGCTTGGCGGTGATCACCAGATAGGTCATCCCGGCCTCCTTGGCGGACCGAACGATCAGATCGGCGTCAAAATCGGCGGGATTGAACGACTTGGCGAGTTGCGCATATTCCTCGCGATCGATATTCCCCTTGCCCTGAATCCATTCGGAATATCCGCCAATGGGTTTCTCTTTCCAAAAGCCACCCAACTGGGAATAAAGTCCGAAGTGGATAAACATCCCATACGGCGAGTCCACAAACCATTGCATGCGCGAGTTGTAGGATTCCAACGACTCAGCCTTGGGAGCCAGTTCTTTGGGAGCCTCTTCTTCGGCAAACGCAAGCGGAAGAGACGCCAAGAGGCCTGCCACGATTAGCTTGCGAATGGATATTGGTGTTTTCTGTGTTATCATAAGTGTGTGTTTGAAAAATATGTTGATGTGTGGGACTGACCCCGGGGCGCTTTTGTATCGAATCACAAATTCAACTCGTCGTTTTCTTTTCGCCGGTTTTTCTGCTTCTTGTTTGTGCTGTTTTGCTCATTGAATTCTTCCGGCGGCCGCTTGGAAAATATCGACGAGTCGGGCGTGAAACGGGCCAGAAACGGATCCCGCAATGTTCCCATTTTCTGAACAATATCTACCGACAAAGGTTCAATGCCCAGCTTGAGCGCAGGAGATTCCTTTTTAAAGCCGAAGTCTCCCTGAGCAAGGTCCACAAAAAGCGGATCGACGGCCAGACTGTGACGATCCGCCAGCTTTGTTTTGTTGCGCGCACGCTGCTCCAAAAGCAGTGGCTCCCCGACGCCCGGCGCTTTGTGGTAGTAGAGGTTATAGTCCAGCCCGGCACCTACATCATCGAGGCCGTAATGAAAGCCCTCGGAGACCGAACCGCTTACAAAATAGATGATATTGCGCGACAGGTCCGACTCCGGATCCACCGTATTACCCGCCCCGCCCGTCAGCAACTGGCTGTTGATGAAAACATTTCCCGTCGCGGTATTCAGACCCTTGATCGCCATCCCCTGGTTCCCCCTCGTGCCGAAGAGAAGGTTCCCCTGAACCGTTGCACCATGGCTGTCATCGTCGGTGCGAATCATCGCCCCTTTCGGGTGGTTATAGGTGACATTATGACGAACGATGTTCCCGTCTCCATTGCCGGAAAGATAGATGCAGTTTCCATCGTGCAGTAACTTCAGGCAGTCATGCACCTCGTTAAATTCAATGAGGTTCCCCCGTGCATGCATATACGGCTCATACGCTGACCAGGCCTGTATATCGGCGAGAGTGATTTCGTCCCAGCGGATCGTTGGGATATTCTCGCGCGTCCCTTCGGGAAAAATCCACTTGGTGAAGGGATTGGCCTGGCCCATCTTTTCAAACACGGGAGCAAAAAAACGGCGACGCACGCCTGAGATCACGATGCCGCTGTAGGCCTGATCGTAGACATGATTATGGGAGATTCGGTTATGCCCGCTCTGCCAGACAAAAATCCCCGGTGAATGCAGAAATAGCTGACCCACCCGGGTAATCTCGTTGTTATGAATGGTGTTGCCTTTGTTGACATCCTTTTTGCCCGGCCCGTAGCCGCATAACAGAACTCCCGTGCCGCCGAGATCACGGAATGTAGAGCCTTCCACCGTAATGCCCTGACAAAACAGATCGAGCCGCACCCCGTCGCTTCCGCTGTCGGAAAATGTGCAGTTCTGGACGATGCAATTGCGGGCACCCCGAAAGCGAATCAACCCGTTCGCCTTGTCCCACATGTTCCAGTCGTGCTGAAGCCCCCTGTCTTCCGGCAACCACTTCTGGCGATCGGCGTGGGCAAACCGAAGCCCGCTGAAAACCAGGCCCTCTACTGGTTGGTCCTTTTTTCCGGCAACGGAAGAATCATTCACGCCTTCCACCCGAATCAGCTCATCAAGCGCCGGGGCGATAATCTGATCGCCCGGCGTTCCCGATTCCGGCCAGTAATAGAGGATCCCTTCCTGTGAATTGAGCGCCCATTCCCCCGGCTGATCCAGATCATCGACACGGTTTTCCAGAATAAACGAGCCGGACATGTTGTAAGTGGCCGGAACCGCCAATCGGGCCTGCTTTTTTGCCGGGTCGACCGAGGCGATTCCCAGGAAATTGACCAACCATGCCCGGGTAGGCTGCCCAACCAGCTCCAGGTCCTCCAGATTTTTGCAGGGCTTGAGCACATCGCCGGTATAGGAAAACTCCAGCCGGTGCTTCAGTTCACCCGCATACTGTTTACTGGGCGCATCCGCTTTCACACGGATCCCCTCAGACTGCGCCCGTCGCAACAGCGTGCCGCCATCGTAGAGACAATGGAAGAAGGCATCACCCTTCGCCCAGGGGACTTTGGCCATCCATACTTTCCCACCCTGCAGATTCGATTTCTCCCAGTTTTTAATGACATGACCGCCGCTGATCAGGGGACTCGCGCCCTCGGCCGCACGGTAGCGCGTCACCGCTCCCTCCGGAGCAGAATCCTCGGGGCCGAAGACCAAGGTTTGATCCAGCGTATAAACCCCGTCCTGAATCACGACATCGATATCGCCCTTTTCACCGGAGGCCCGCAAGGCCCTTACGGCATCACGGGCCGCAGGCAGCGAGCCAACCATTCCGCCAGGCGACACCGTGATGGTTTGAGCCGACAACGCCCCGATACACACAAGTTGACATAGCAGCAGTATCCTAATCACAGGGGTATTCCTTTCATTTGCGCTCTATGAATAAGAATTTTCATAAATTAATTCATGTTAATGTTTTATTTATATCATAAATACCATTTGAGCTACTTCCCCTTGGATTTCACCGCCGGATTGAAGGTGACCGTGCCGCGGACAATGCTCCAGTCCCTGGGATTGGCGTTTTTGGTCTGCCTTGTTTCCAATCCCCAGAATTCATCCGGTTCCTCCTGGGTGACGGGCGCGCCTGAAAGCGGATCGTTGGGAAGATAAAAGGCGCTAAAAATTGGCGTCTTGACTCCCCGGGATGCAGGTTCATCCACATTATGCCAATGAAGCCCGTCGGGAGACCAGTGAATTTTCCCTTTTGCTTCGAAGGGAAGCATGGTGATCCCTCCGCGCCAGGCCCACACAAAAGAACCATGTCCGTCACAGATCGGATTGTTCTCGTATTTCACATAGGGGCCGGTGATGGAGTCCGCCACGGCAACACCCTGCAGTGTCGCTTTGGACCCCTTTTGCGAGTTCCTGGACTTGTAATAGATGAACCATTTTCCCTTGAAATAAACCGGATACGGATTGTTGGCCATATCGTAGTCTCAGGCGCTCGGATCTTCCGATCTGACAAACAAGGGTTTGTCGGTGGCTCGCTTCCAGGGTCCTTCCGGTTGATCGGCAACCAGTAGGCCGATTCCATTCGGGCGGCAGCCATCCCGCTTGTCATTTCCATACGTTACATCATCCGATGCGTTGGCTGCATAAAACATCCAGAATTTGCCATCAAAGGCAACAACCTGCACTCCTTCTCTCCAGAAATCATCAAAGCTGCCGGGCTCGCCGGGTAAAAATTCAGCCTCCACCTTCCAGCGGGTTCCGTCATCAGAGGTCAGGTAGTAATTCTTAGGCTCCAACTCCTTCCCGCTTTCTTTGAAATATTTCAGATGCATGATCCAAGTGTGGTATTTTCCATTGTGGAAAATGATCCGCGACGGGGATTCCTGCCACAATTTGAGATCAATGAGTTCCTTCTTGTCACCGATATACTCGATCTCTTCTTCCTTCTTGCTGAGAAGCTTGATTTCAGGAACCCCCTTCCTCGCCTGCTCCCAGGTCAGGGGAGAAAAGATCTGACCTTTCAACCCGATCCGGCGGGCCTGGGTGGGATAATCATAGGATGGCTCAGCCTTCAGGTCCGGAAGGAAGACCCCGGCGGCCGCCAGCAAAATTAACATCGAACGGTTACAATGTTTTGGGTTGTTCATTTTTCTTCATGTTGCGGATCAGGGGAAAGCTAAGTTCATTTGTGATTTTTAAATCGGCTAATGTCGTTATTTTGGTTCCGACGAGCCGAGTTTATCTATCAAATAATCAGTTGGGCTCTTGTGTTTTACATTAGACATGCCGGGATATACCAGTTCACAGGCCAATCCAACCTCCGCGCAACGCTCCTGAAGTTTAACTCCAAAATTGGAGGTGTGGGTCGGATCTTTCTGCGGCATACCGAGAGCTGGCGGGGCTTTGTAATTCAAATAGACCGGCGGGTCATCTGTGCTCACCAGCGCATAAGGCGAGTATTCCTGAATCCATGGCAGGATGTTATCGCGTTCAACCATAAACTGGGCGAAATCGCGAAAGCCAAAGGCATGTCCCCCATATTTACTGTTGGGTGTCCACTCCTTCATCTGCTTGGGGTCAAGAGTCGTCTGGGCATTCATCAAGGCGGCACACCGCAATCGGGTGGACTCGCGGGCAACAGGGTCTGAACTCTTGGGGTCTGCAAGATCATCGTGATACAGCAGCCAAAGACTCGTGCATCCGCCTGCCGATCCCCCGGCCGCCCCGATGCGTTCCTTGTCGATGTTCCATTCCGCAGCTTTGCTACGAACGAACTGCAACGCGCGTGCCGCATCATGCATTGGGGCCTTCACGGGCGGCTCGACATCATCAGCGTGTCTCATCAATCGGTAGTTGATCGCAACAACCGAGATGCCCGCCTTCAACAAGGCTCCTGGATCGACAAAACGAGCAAGTCGTTCCTTGCTGCCATTACTCCAACCACCGCCATGGATGACAAACACCAGCGGGGTGGGAGTATCCGCGGGTGCTTTCCAAAAATCCAAGACATGCCGTTCGTGCTCGCCATATCTGACCTCCGAAAGCGTGGGCTTCGGAACGGAGCTTTCATACGCCGAGAGTTCGGCGGGCGACTCAAGCTGCTCTGCGCTCGTATCGTCGGGCGGTGCGGCGATCGCAGCCAACGGCACAGCGCAGATCATGACAGCGCAAGCGGATGTAATAACAAGTTTCATAAAGAGAGAGGGTCGGAGGGTTTTCATTTAGAATCTTACGGAAAACGACGATGTCACAGCCCGGCCTTGTCGATCCCAGGATCAGGAGGCCATGATTGCGAAAGCCGCGCTGCACCCAGCAGGTTTTTCATTGGGGAGCGTTTTGCGATGAGTCGGGCCCGCCACCATTTTCCAAAGAAACCTTGATAACTGTGTTGTCGGGATCCACGGATTCCGCGGGCAGGGTGAGCGTGAGGGATGTTTTGGACTGGGCAAAATCGAGCGCCCCTTGGGGAGCCTTGGGCGACAGGAATGAAGCGGCGGTAGCATTGCCCGGCATCCCATCGATAACGAGTTTGCCGTCTTTGGGCCACTTCATCACATGCAGGTAGAGGGCTTTGCCGTCCTTCGAGAGGCTCGCATCGCCCCACGCCGGACGGGCGGGCAGAGGGTTGGGAAGCGTGTTGAAAATCGACGCGCCGTTGTCGTGGATCCACGTGCCGAGGCCGGCGAATAGTTCCACGGCTTTCGGGTCGATCTTGCCATTCCCCATGGGGCCGCAGTTCAGCAGGTAATTGCCACCGCCGCAGACCGTGTGGACCATGCGCTGGATCAATTCCTTGAGCGAATGGTAGGTGTGTTCCCCGTAGGCCTTGTAGCCGTAGGAGGTACTCACGCTGTCGGGCGATTCCGTGGTGAAGGGGAGTTTGAGAGCCGGGACCTGCTTGTCTCCGAGCGAGACATAATCAAAATACTCGAAGGACTCGGGGGTGAGGTTTGTGCCGGGGCCGAAGTTTTTAAAGCCAACGGAAGGCAATAGGACCCTCGAGTTGATCACGCAGTCGGGATTGATTTCCCACACGGCGTCACGAAAACGCTGGGCCTGTTCGGGAGTCATCCCGGCAGGGGTATCAAACCACACCAATTCAACCCCGTAGTTTTTGACCAGTTCCTTGATTTGAGGAAGCGCCTTGCGCTCGATGTAGGCATCCACATCCGGTTGGTGATCGGCCGGCAGCTTAGGGTGAAGCTTTTTGAGGGTTCCTTTCCTCTTTAAGAAGGTCGTGGAGTCGGGATCGCTCCAATCTTGCGCTTGGGAATAGTAGACACCAAACGTGAGCCCATTCCGATGGCAGGCCTCTGAGAGTTCCTTGACGACGTCGCGCTTGAACGGAGAGGCGTCCATCACATCGTAATCGCTGCAAGCCGAGTCGTAGAGGGCGAAGCCGTCGTGGTGCTTCGCGGTGATCACGACATAGCGCATGCCGGCATCCTTGAAGGTTTTCACCCATTCCTCGGCATCGAACTCCTGAGGATTGAAGAGACCGGCCACTTCCTTGCGGTACTCATCACAAGGGATGTTGGCATTCACTTGGATCCACTCGGCGTAAGCTCCCTTCACCTCTTGGTCCTTATATTTCCCGGCCAGGGTGGAATATGGCCCGAAGTGGATGAAGGCCCCGAATTTTGCATCGCGGAACCACTTGTTCAAACGAGCCTCGGATTCAGGGGTATGGCGGAGCCCCGACAGCGTGGACTCGCGTGGAGATTTCTCCGGGGCCTCAGACGCGAGGCAAACGGCAGTACCCAAAACGGAAAGTATAAACAGAAAAGCTGGAATTTTTTTGAGGGATACCGCTTTTCCAATGAATAGCGAAATGCTCTTAGAAAATGACAATCCGAGTTCCTTGGGCAGATCGTCTTGAGGGTAAGAATTGGTGCGCATGACCCCATACAAACAACAAAACTCAAAAAAAGTTGCGGCTTTTTTGTAGTTTATTGCAGGCATCTGACCGCCCGCCGATCTCAGCAACTCAAAAAACCGGGTCGTAGGGATAGCGATTGATGAAAAGGTTCGATGATTCTGGCGCTCCATCTAATTCACGAATCACGCGCCGGAGCGCTCGAATCGCATCGCAGTGAACCACCTCGGTCGCCTCTGCATTTTGGTACACCAATTTAGCTGCGGCGATTGCTTCATCTAATGAACTGGTCTTCACGCCAGCTTGCTGTGATGACTTCCGGGCAGATTCCCCAAGGGTGATCAGCGCAAACAACCCGGGCTTGTAGGCGTACCCATTTTTCAGGAGTGACGAATCGGCATTTGAAATCGGCGCGGCTTGCTGGTCGGGGAGCGGCTCAGAGGTAACGACGAAGCCATTTTCATCGACCATACAGAAGACGCCGTGGGTGGCCCCGGGCGGCATGATCGCCTCGATGCGGCCTTCTGTCAGCGTTGCTTCGGCAGGGAACCACTCCTCACGGTGCCCTTGGGTGGCTTCAAGAAGAGGTGGAGTAAGCGTGTACAGAAGCTTCCCTTCCACAATGCGCGATTTGCCTTTCGATGTGTCGAACGTGGCCCAGACCCGATCCTTTTCCATGCCAAGTTCAGTGATAGCAGGCAATTTCAAGCGCTCCTCTTCATTCCCCTTGGCCATCGGGTTGCGGTACGGCATCGCCGCCCCGGTCGATTTCATGAATGCCTGAAGTTCGGCCAGCATGGCATCGCGGATTTCTGGGTGTTGATCCGCCAAATTGACCTTTTCTCCGAGGTCGTTGGGCGTGCCGTCTGCATTATAGAGGCGAAACAACTCGACCCCTTTGACTTTGTTTAATCCGGTTCCGAAGTTGTAGAGCAACTTCCAGTCGCCCTTGCGCATGGCCATCGACATATGACTCTCCGCCGGATAATACCAATAGATCGCCTCACGTGGCTTCCCGTCGGCTAAGACAGCCTTGTCCGAGGACCCCTCAATGAGCGGCAAAATGTTGCCCCCATCGAGCTTGAGACTCGGGTCTCCGGGCAGTCCCGCCATCTCCATGAAGGTCGGGAACAAGTCGATTAAGTTAATCGGCGTGTCACACTCGGATCCGGCCGCAACGCCTGGCCCGCGAATGAGGAACGGGATACGAATCCCACCCTCGTGCGTGGTCATTTTTCCGCCAGTCAGCGGTGTATTGTCGGTGATGGGTTCTTTCGGGCTCCCATTGTACCCCCCGTTGTCGGAATCGACGATGACATAGGTATTATCGATCAATTTGTGCCC
>CALAPX010000116.1 GCA_937888355.1 uncultured Spartobacteria bacterium | reverse complement strand
CTCACTACGCTAGCGGTGGGGGAGCGGTGCCGGGGCGGTGCCGGAGCGGTGGGCGGCGATGGCTTCGTTGACTTGAGACAGAGGGAACTCGTGGGTGATGAGTCCGTCGAGAGTCATTTTGTCGGCGCGGATGAGGTTGATGAGGCGGGGGATTTCGAGATCGGGAGAAACGCTGCCGCCGTGGGAGCCTTTAAGGATTTTTTTGAAATGGAGGGGGAGGGTATAGATGGAAGCCTTCTCTCCGGCGCGGGGGACTCCGACGAGGATCGTGCGGCCGTCGGGGTGGGTCAGGTCATAAGCGAGTTCGATGACTCGGGTATTGCCTGTGGTGTCGATGACAACGTCGGCGCCGGATTTTCCCACGATTGAGCGGATTTTTTCGGCGAGGGCGGGGCCTTCGGTAGCGGAGTTTAGGGTATGGGTGAGGCCCCAGCGTGAGGCCATGTCGAGTTTGGAGTCGTGGAGATCGATGCCGACGATCGGGTGGGCGCTGACCATGCGGGCGGCTTGGGCGATATTGAGTCCGACCCCGCCAATGCCGAAGATGACGACGCTTTGGCCGATTTTGAGTTGCGCGTCGTTGTTGACGACTCCGACGGCGGTGGTGACAGCGCATCCGAAGAGTGGTGCGGTGCGGAGGTCGAAATCCTTTGGGATGACAGTAAGGCGGTTCTCGGAGACGATGGCCTCGTCATTGAACGTGGTGACCCAGCCGGCGTTGACTGTTTTCGAGCCCCAGCGGTACTTGGGTGGTTGGCATTGAAGTCCCCCGGAGGGACGCCAGTGGAGGACGACGTGATCACCAGGGTGGACACGGGTGACGCCCTCGCCAATGCGCTCGACGATGCCGGACCCTTCGTGGCCGAGGAGGTGCGGAAGGAATTTGTCGGGACCCTTGGCGGCTTCGATCTCGTTGATCTGTGCGCCGCAGATGCCGCTGTAGTGGAGGCGAACGTGGACTTGGCCGAAGGAAAGTCGTTCCGGCATTTCGAGTTCGGCAAGTTCGAGCGGGGCGTTGGATTGAACGAGGATGGCGGCTTTCATAGGAAGGGTGCGAGAAGCGGGATCGCGTGCATGCGATTGCGGCGGTAAACCAAAAAATCCCTATCAAGCGTGAACACCACGGGTTCCGAGGTCGTTTCGCTCATTCGCACCAAGCACGCATCGGCCAATGATGTAGGTAGGCTTTTGTATTTTTGAAGCAATTTGCGCACCGCTTTAAACTCGTCACTCAATCGGAAAGATAGCCTCAAGACATCGCGCTCGATCATTTCAAACAGTGGATCGGGTGCTATGCCTGCCCTTTTGAGAAGAAAGAGAACTTCTGAGATTACAGGCTCGCAGGTCTCAAGCGGTGAGGTCAGGCTTTTGAATTGTTCCACAACCCAGCCGTGTTCCGAACTGCTGCGGTCGAAAAATGCGACGAGCGGTCCTGTATCAGCGAGTACCGTAGTCATGCCCCGTAGCCATTCATGTGCTTTGCATTTGTCGCAAGATCCGGGATGCCACTTTTTCCCTTGCCGCAAAGATCATGTGTCCGCTCAAAAAGCGAGAGTCCGCCCGGGGCGGGCGGGAGGCTAGAAGAAATCGCGTCCCTCACAACCGAGGAAACCGAGCGACCGCTGATTCGCGCAGTGGATTCGACTTTTTGTCTGAGGGATTCGGGCAATTTGATGGTGAGTGATGTCATATCAAGCAAGGTAAGACGAATTGACAAAAAAGAAAGACGAATGCCGATTTACTCGAAATAAATAAACTCGTAATCCCCAGTGTAGCCGAAGTGGTTGTAGAGCCAGACCCATTCCTCTTGGTCGAAGAAGGATTCGCAGGTGAGGGCCCAGCACTGCAGGTTGAAGAGTTCCTGCTCGTTCCGGTAGCTCTCAAGCATGATGTAGCCTTGTTTGCCGACGCGCTGGATTTCGCCGAGGGCTTTTTGAAGTTCAAAAATCCGGAGGTTGTGAAGCGTGGCGAGCGAGATAACGAGGTCGAAGGATTTGTCCTCGAAGGGATAGGGATCCTGCGCGCGATGGGTGAATAGGTTGGCCTTGAGGTCGGGATGCTTGCTTGCGAGCCCGTGCTGGGAAATGTCGAACCCAACGATTTCGAGTCCGGGTTCGAGGAGTTGGAGTTCGTAAAGGAGGAATCCTTTACCGCAACCGACATCAAGGATGCGGGAGCCTGCCTTGAGCCTATAGGTGTCGATAAGAGCTTGGGCGACTGGTTTCCACCGGCCGGCGAGATATTTGTAGCCGCCGTAGCCGAAGCGTCGGTCGCCGTCCCAGTAGTCGAATTCGTATTCCTTGGCCTTGAGCATGCAGGTGACTTTGTCATCAACCATGCGAGCGAGAACATCGCGTGCGGTGGCTTTGTGAAGGGGAGTGACGAAGTTTTTCAGTGAGCCCATAGGAATGAAGGATGAAGCAAGAAGCTGGAGGGAGGAAATGATAATCAGGCTTGTGCGGCGCGGGTTGCCATGGTGCGGGCGCGTATGAGTTGGGTTTCAAGCGGGCGGGCGGGATCGGAGGGGCGCCCGGGAAGGAAGGCGTTCAGGCAAATACAAGCCCACTTGAGTTGGTAGAGTGGTGTCAAAACCTGAATCCGATCGCGGAGTTCAGTCGAATCAGGGAATAGCGGGATTGTTTTCTCAAGGAAATGCGTAGCGAGGGGATCAGGCAGGATGCGGTCGGGTTGGTTGGTGAAGTCGATGAGGGTCTTGGCGGGGTCGTCCCAACCGGCGTATTCAAAGTCGAGGTAGCGGAGGGTGCCATCGGGTTGGCGGAGGGAGTTGTGGAAACCGAAGTCTGAGGGGGAAAGGCAGCGTCTGGAATCAGGAAGAAAGGCAGAGCGGGTCGCGGTTGGGAGGCGTGCGATGCGATGGCGGATTATTTCCCAGAGCGGTTGGAGGGTTGACTCAACGAATGCGATGGCAGCGTTGTGGTCCGGGGTCGAGGGTTGGATTTGATTGAGCATCTCAACGCGGCGGGCGGTTGCAGCCAGATGGGCGTCGATGGAAAAGGCG
>CALAPX010000115.1 GCA_937888355.1 uncultured Spartobacteria bacterium | reverse complement strand
CTCGGCCGCCGCGCTGGCAAGTGCCGCAGCGTTCAAGTCGCGGACCTTCACTTCGGCCATGCTTTTGCTTGGGTATGTAGCCCCAACACGCTTGACCGTGAGTTCCAATTCTTCATGATACTCAATGCTTTCTTTCGCTTCGGAAGCATACATACTCTCGATCTTGTTACAGCGCGAGAGCAGTTCAAACAGCTGCGCAACCTCGGTAGCTTTAAGGGTTGCCGGGAGCGCCAAAGTGCAGTTGTAGCTAAGACGGATGGTAGTGGTCATATTGTATTCCTTTCTAGGTTGTGCGGCCCCAACCGGGGCCACGGGGTAATTCTACCGCTTAACCAGTTCAACACGCAAGCCGCAAAAGGCTTCTTTGATTTTCTCATCCAAATCTATGTCCTCGATGGCCTCTTCGACCTTGCTACTGATATCCAGATCATCGACAGCCTCTTCGACCTTGCTGCTGATATCGAGAGCATCGATGGCCGCGTCGACGGCATCGCTGCAATCGTAGTTCTCGAGGGCCCCGTCGATCTTTTCCTCGAACACATCCACTGCAATCGCACGCATCTCTGGCCAGTTAGTTTTTTGAACGACTTGTTGGCGTACGTCGCAGACAAAGACCGGCTTTTCGGCCATCGTCGCTACCACTTGCGCAGCAACGTCCTTCACGAGTTTGTCATACAGCCCCCCGAGTGTTGATAGCATCAGTGCTTGGTCCATTTTTCTTCCTTTCTAGGTTGTGTGGCCCCACGACTGGGGCCACGGGGTAATTCTACTAGGGGTCCATCCAACTGGCAAGCAACATCAAAAGCAGAATTATCAGCGCTCCGATAATCACGCGTTCACCTCGCGCCGGTCGTCCTCGCACCGCCGCTCGTGAGCTTCCACGGTCGCGACGGCCAAGTTCCACGCCATGCCCGCCGCGACCATCGCGGTGGCCCGCTCGCCGCCGCCGAGACTCTCGATCCAGCGCATGAGAGATTCCATGCTTTCTGGTGTATGGATCATCCCGATTTTCTCTATTATTTTATTCTGCATTTTCGTCACCTGTCGTCATTCCCGCATCTTCAAAATTGACCCATACCCACGCTTTCACATAACAGCCGTCCACGCGACCGTATGCGTCCTCGCCCATGCTCAACTCAGCATTAGGGTCGACCTCGAGCATACTGTCCATGGCGTAGCCCCGGCGGGCCGCGTCAATTATTTCCTTGGTTTCTTCCTGCGTTAGCTTTCTCATGACGACTCCTCATGCCATGGTTTAGAAAGTCCCCTAGTCTCCAGTTTCCAGCCAGCGTTGGGCTCCTCTGTCTGGTGCTCCGCAAGCACGCGGCGATGGTAATCGGTGATGGTGTTCGCATACCATTCGCCCCCATTCTCCCGCATGCTGTTTGTCAGGCGCAATGTGGTGAACATGCTCATGCTACCTCCCCTTCGATCAAGCCGAAGCGCTTCTGCGCGGCCTTCGCATAGGACCACGGCCACGCAGCAGACGGGTTCCGAATAGAGCCAAAATAGGGCGCTATGTCCTCATTCGGATACCAGCGCCTTGCTTTGTCCGTCTGGCCCAGCTTGTATACATCACTCCAATCAAGCGTTTTCATCATTCTTCCTTTCTGGGTTGATTCGGACCAGCAGTTGCCAGCCCGAAAACGAATCCTCGCATATAAAAAGCCCAACTGCAACAACAACATTTCACGCAACCAGCGCAACCCGCAGCAGGTGCCACGGCACGGCGCGGCTAGGCCCCTGCCAGCAGGGCTCCGTTGCCCAGCCCTGTTCCGCCAGCTCGATCACCTGCTTGTTGTGATACAAACGCAGCTCAAGGTGCGCCTGCCACTCGACCAGCACAAATGTCGGCACGCCATAATCAGAGTGCCGGGCATGGAAGCTGATCTGGTGCGGGCTCAACCGGACCTGCCTCCCCGTCTTGACCACCTTGAGCTCGACCATCACAATTTTAGGTGGCTTCCTAAAAGCTATCAGGCAATCAGGAATCCCCAGCCCTATCCGTGACTCCAGCCGGGTAATACAGCACCCGATCAGGTTGTCGCGTAGACGGGCCGCCAGCGCGCTCTCAGGCTTCGCGGCCACTATCACCCCCTACGCTCTCGGAATCGTCCCCAGCGGCCTCTAGATCAGCCAGCGGGGGTATCTGCTCCAGCTGCGCCCTTTCAGCGAAGACAGGATCGGTCTCAATGGTTGGCACCACGTCCTCAATTGCCATTTCTATTATCCGCATCGGCGGGCCACCGTAAAGCTGCTTAATTTCTTCTAGCTTGCGTTGCACCTCCTCTTTGGACATCGCGTCAATCGTGCCGTGCCGGATTTCCTTGCGTTCAACGTAAATCGTGCCCAAGGCCTGTCCCCGCCTGAACTCGGCCTGCACTGCCGCGCCGTAGGCCCCGGCGGTCATGGCGGCATCCCGAATCCGCTGGAGGTCCCGCATGTGCCGCTCGAACGTGGTTCCATACCGCTGGCCCAACTGCGACCGGTAGGCTTGGATCGCGGCTACAATCTGTGGGGAGTGGGCAGGGTCCGTCATCCGCGTGGCGAGACGCGCGGCGGTGTTAACCGGGTAACCCGCCCGGATGGCCGCTTCCCGCAGGCCCACTTCGCCGTCCCCACTGACCAACTCTTGCACGAACTTCCACTGCTGGGCGTTCAGCGCCCTTTTCTGCTTGTTCAGCGGGGCTACTACTGTGGCCAGCCGTTGCTGGGCTTTCTTTGCCATCAGCGGTGGTATGTCAAAAATGTCTTTTTCGCTCATTTCTCAGTCCTTTCCCTGT
>CALAPX010000114.1 GCA_937888355.1 uncultured Spartobacteria bacterium | reverse complement strand
TGTTCTCAATAATGTCACGGTGAGTTACAACCGCATCCCTGCGGTGCATCATCTCACAGCCACACTCCTAAGCCCCTCCTGCGTGGCGTTGCTCGGCCCCAACGGGGCTGGAAAGACAACTCTCTTAAAGGCTATCGCTGGATTGTTGCCGCTTGAGACAGGGCGCATTGATTTCGACGGCCAACAGTTGAAAAACTCTGGACGGCGCGTTGTTGCTTATGTCCCGCAGCGAGAGGTGGTAGACTGGGATTTTCCAGTGACCGTTCGCGGCTTGGTTGAGATGGGCCGATTTTCTTCTTTGGGAAATTGGGGGCGCTTCAGTGCATTGGATGACGCTGCGGTCATTGAGGCACTCCACATATGTGATCTGGAGGATCTTGCTGGACGGCAGATATCTGCTCTTTCCGGAGGGCAGCAACAAAGAGCGTTTTTAGCGAGAGCATGGGCCCAGCAGGCGGAGATTTATCTCCTTGATGAGCCATTTACCGGCCTGGATAGAAATGCCACCGAGGCTTTCGCTCAAGCGATGCGCAGGTTGCGTGATGCCGGGAAACTGGTGATTGCCTCGCACCACGACCTCAAAAGCGTGGAGTCTCTTTTTGACCATATCCTTCTTCTGAATGGCGAGCTTGTTGCCAGTGGCCCAACCGCCGAGGCATTCACCCGAAAAAACCTGGACTCTGCGTATGACGTTCATGTCTTTAGCGGACACGCTCATCCACACACCCACGCATGAACTGGATCACTGAACCATTTTCTTATGACTTCATGCAGCGAGCGTTGTTGGCATGCATACTGGTAGGTTTCACCAATGGATTTCTCGGTGCGTATGTTGTGGTGCGGCGACTTGCACTCATGGCTGACGCCCTCTCTCACTCGCTTTTGCCCGGACTGGCACTGGCTGCAATTGTGGTTGGGCTATCCCCGGCCGGGTTGTTGTTCGGTGGCTTGCTGGCGGCAGTTTTTGTGGTTCTCGGCGGGCATCTCATCTCGAGAAGTTCGAGGGTCAAAGAGGAGACAGCCATCGCTGCGCTCTACATTGTCGCCTTCGCGTTTGGGATCGCGATCATCAAGTACGGAGGGGTGAATGTAAGTCTCGACCATTTTCTCTTCGGAAACATCCTTGGGGTAGGGAACAGCGACTTGTGGACCAGTTATTGCATCACCTGCGTGGCCCTGTTGTTGCTTGTTGCATTCCAGAGGCCGCTTTTCCTCGCGATTTTCGAGGCATCGGTGGCTAAAACCCTAGGGATTCCGGTTGGCTGGCTGATGGGATTGTTAATTCTGCTCATTGTCCTTGCGATGGTGTCCTCCCTTCAGGCTGTCGGTGTATTGTTATCGCTTGGGTTGCTGATTTTGCCCGCAGCCACAATTTATCTGATGAGTGACAGGTTTGAGGTGATGCTATGGGGTGGGGCGGGACTCGGAACTGCGGGAGCAGTTGCGGGGCTGCTGCTATCGTTTTGGGTGAATATTCCCTCAGGTCCGGCGATCGTTCTGATACTCGGATCCGTCTTCCTTCTCGCCTATCTTTTCAGTCCACGATACGGGGTGCTTCGGCGCTTCTTTCACCGCCGTCACATGCATGAGGAATCCCTCGAGAGATGGAAGAGTGAAAGTCCGAGGGATACTTCAGGAGAGGCTTGAACGAATCGCTTCGATACGCTTGAGCGCGTCGGCTGTGGAATCGGCCATGAGGCAGATATGCCCCATTTTCCTGCCCGGGCGAGCCTCGCTTTTGCCGTAGAGGTGAAGTTTTGCCATCGGATCAGAGAGCACGCTAGTCCAGTCTGGATCGCCATTTTTCCAAAGGTCACCGAGGAGGTTCAGCATGACCACAGGCTTAAGGAGTTCCGGGGAGCCAAGAGGGAGTCCGCAAACGGCGCGGAGTTGTTGTTCAAATTGGCTGGTGGCGCAGGCGTCGAAGGTAAAGTGGCCAGAATTATGGGGGCGCGGCGCGAGTTCGTTGACCAGAAGGCGGCCATCGGGATCGAGAAAAAATTCGACGGCGAGGAGTCCGACGACATCAAGGGCAGTGGTGATTGCGGAGGCCAGTCTGGTGGCTTCGGTAAGAGCCTCTGGCGCGAGTCTTGCTGGAACAATCGAGAGGTCGAGAATGTGATTGCGGTGGATGTTTTCTGAAGGAGGAAATGGCTTAGTCTGTCCATCCGAGCCCCGAGCACAGACCACTGAGAGTTCCGCTTGAAAGGGGATCCACGCTTCAAGAACGCCACGGGGAGAACAAAAAGACTGCCAGACTTCCGCCAAGTTCGCGCCGGATTCGATTTTGATCTGGCCTTTTCCATCGTAGCCAAAATCAGCAGTTTTCAGCACCGAGGGAGTGCCGAGTTCATTAACGGCCAAGGTCAGGGATTCGACCGAATGAACCACACGAAAAGGGGCGCAGGGAAATCCATGAGCCCGAAGGAAGAGTTTTTCGCGTTCCCTGTTCTGGCAAATGTGGAGGACCTCTCCACGCGGGCGCACCGGGCGAATGGTTGAGACGGTATCGATTGCCTCCTTCGGGATATTTTCAAACTCGAACGACAGGACATCCACTCCCTTCGCGAATTCCTCCAGGGCGGTGGTGTCGGTATAGGGGGCATTGGCCTCCTGGTCGCAAATCTGGCCGGCCGGGCAGTCCGGTGAGGGTTCGTAGGCATGGACTCGGTATCCCATGCGACGGGCGGCAATGGCTAGCATGCGGCCCAGTTGTCCCCCCCCAAGAATTCCAACGACGCTGCCAGGGGGAATGGATTTGAATTCCTTGGACGGGGTTTTCCCGTTAGTTTGAAGTCTCTCTTCTATCATGTCGGATCGGTTGGTTTACATTTTATCCATTACGGCGCTTGGTGCGATTCGCCGCCTGCCACTTTCTGTCTGCTTTTGTTTCGGGCAGATGGTCGGGGCGCTTCTATGGATCATCCTGCCCGGCTACAGGCGGCTCGCAAGGGAAAATCTAACGATTGCGTTCGGACGTGAGTTGTCACCCTGCGAGATCCGGCAATTGACATTCCGGCATTTCACAACCCTAGGAGCGAATGTGGTAAGCGCGATCAAAATCCCCGCGTTGTCGCAAGAGGAGATTGCTCGTATCGCGGAGATCGAGAATCTCGATTTGATCCAAAAAAATATCACTGCCGGCCGCCCGGTGCTTCTCGCCATCAATCACATTGGAAACTGGGAATTGTACGCCCAGTTGGTATTCTTGGTTACGGGAGCACGTTTTGGTACTGTTTATCAAGCGCTCCACAATCCCCTGGTCGACGATCTTTTAAATCGAGACCGGCGGCGCTTGGGCGTCCTTACGTTCGACCGCAAGAAAGGCTACCAAAGTGCATTGGCGCTGCTCCGTGAACCTGGGATTCTAGGGGTTCTTGTGGATCAGCACGCCGGCAACAGCGGGGTGTGGACTCCCTTGTTCGGGAGGTTGTGCTCCACTTCCCCGTTGGCATCAACGTTGGCTTTGCGCACAGGTGCTGCTGTCGTGCCTGCGGCGATTTATACGAGTGGGTTTGCCAAGTGGAGGGTTGTTTTGAGCCAAGAAATCCCATGGGATGCTTCACAACCAGAACAGCTCACGTTAAACATCAATAAAGCCCTTCAACAACAAATCCGCACCTCCCCTGCTGACTGGTTCTGGGTGCACAACCGCTGGAAAACTCCATTGCCGAATTTTCTCCTCAATAAAGCCAAACGTGGCGTGTATCTCCCGCCCGCTGAACCCGATCTCTCGCGTTTTGGCATGGTAGTGCGGTCGCCGAATTGGCTTGGAGACGCAGTGATGAGTGTGCCCACAGTGCGTGCGTTCAAGATCGGTAGGCCGGACGCTCATGTTGCGGTCTTGTGCCCTGAAAAGCTGGCCGGCTTCTGGAGGCGCGTGCCTGGAGTGGATGAAGTGGTTGCGATCGAGTCTGGCGAGTCTGTTTTTTCTGTAGCCTCAAAAATTCGTCGGAGGTTCGAGGTGGCAATTATTCTGCCAAATTCATTGCGTTCCGCTCTGGAAGTGTGGCTTGCAGGAATCCCTCGGCGAGTGGGTTTTGCGGGACATTCACGCAAGTGGTTGCTTAACCAGATTATTTCCAAACCAAAGGAGAGCACTCAGGCGCCATTGCACGATGCCGATATCTACTGGGGGATTGCCCGCCGGTGCGGGGCGGAGGATGTGCCCGAAACTCCTCCCGTTTGGAAACACCAGCGTGGCGAGTGTGTTATCGGAGTATGCCCTGGAGCCGAATACGGTCCAGCCAAGCGGTGGCCCGCTTATAAGTTTCAGATGATGATGAAAGAGGTGAACAAACGGATCGATTGCCAATGGGTGCTCCTAGGAACGGCGGCGGATTTGGCGGTGGCACAGGAGATTGTGTCGGGGGTTCCAAACGCCACCAATCTTGCCGGCAAGACATCGCTCTCCGAATTGATGGATCTGCTCGCGGCATTGTCCGGATTAGTGACGAACGATACCGGCACGATGCATTTAGCTGATTTTCTTGGCACGCCGCTTGTCGCTGTATTCGGGTCAACTGAGCCCCAACTCACGGGCCCACGGGGTCCTCGGAGCGTGGTGATCCGTCAGAAGGTCGAGTGTAGTCCGTGTTTTCTGCGGGAGTGCCCGATTGACTTTCGATGTATGGAGGACATTCCGATGGAGGATGTCGTTCAAGCGGTAGCTGCCTTCAAGTAAGTGAATGCGCGGCTTGTGCGGCGTGTTCAAGTTGAAGGGTGTAAGCCGTCTGGTCGCATACTTCGCTCGGTCCGAAATACTGAATTGGGCCGGCGAAGATGTAGCAACTCGACTTTGCCCAGGTGTCGCGATTATTGGCAAATTCAAGGAATGTGGGGCTATCCAGTTCGACGAGTGCTTTTTTGATGACCGGCACCATCTTCCCGTGGCGGCGCTCAAGATTCATCATGCGAGCGAGCGGGATCCCGCCTGCGACCCACTCGGATGCCGGTCGAGTAAGCCCCCCAACGGCAGCAATGTAGCCTGTGAGGCGTTCACGAAGTAAAAGGGCGGCAGTGAATCCAAGGGTGTAGGTGTAATCGGCATCGAAATTTGAAGGGGCGGCACACCGTCCCTCGTAGCCGAAGTAGTGAGGCAATGGAGAAAACGAGCCCTTGAATGTGCCGGCAGCCTTCATTTCTTTGAGTTGGGCCTCCACTAAGTCGATGAGGAGGCGTTGGGTATCGATGCGTGCCACTTGGACATTTCCATGGGGATCGCGGTCGAGGATGAGTTGGTTGGCGATGTCATCCGGCAGATTGCGATAAAGTGCAGCAGCAGGAGAGGAGAGCTTTGCCGATACAAACTCGCGTTTCTGTGGAAGGGAAGACAAGCCGTTGAAAGCCTCGCCATGGGCGGCAAGGAGTTCATTAAGTTCGGAAATCAGGTTGCCCATTTCAGGAACGAACTCGATGAGTCCCTCGGGAATGAGAACGCTTCCGAACTGTTCGCCGTTCGCCGCGCGGTACGCAATAGTGTCAGCAATCCCGTCAACGATTTCCCTCAAGGTGAGTTTGCGGCTGGAGACCTCCTCCGAGATGATCGTTATGTTAGGCTGAGTCTGGAGCGCGCATTCCAAGGCGATGTGTGAGGCTGATCGCCCCATGAGTTTAATGAAATGCCAGTATTTGCGCGCCGATATTGCATCTCTTTGGATGTTTCCGATGAGGCTCGAGTAGACTTTGCAGGCGGTATCGAAGCCGAAGCTTGTTTCGATTCCGCCGCCTTTGAGGTCACCATCGATCGTCTTCGGCACGCCCACGATACAAATGGAGGCGCCTTGGGCTTTCGCGTATTCGGCGAGTTTCGAGGCGTTTGAATTCGAGTCATCACCTCCGATCACCACGAGGCCGGTGAGGTTTTGAGCTGAAGCCGTCGCAAGGGATTTTTGGAAATCCTCTTCCGACTCGAGTTTGGTGCGTCCGGAGCCGATGATATCAAAGCCTCCCGTGTTTCGGAAACGATCAATTGTCGTTGCATCGAGTTCGATACCCTTGTTTTTAAGGAGACCATCAGGACCATTAAGAAAGCCGAATACGGTGCTGCCAGAGTGGATTTGTTTTATCGCATCAAAGAGGCCGGCGATGACGTTGTGTCCCCCAGGGGCTGGTCCCCCAGAGAGAATCACACCAATACGAAGGGGAGATGAAGTCCCTGGAGTCTGTGCGTCTCCCTCGAATGTGACAGGGGCCATGTCATAGGTCATTGGAAACAATGCACGGATTTCTGTGTCTCCATCCTGCTTGAGAGATGAGGTGCGGATGGGCGAGTTTCCGCAAAGGACCCCTGGGAGCTTTGGCTTGTAGGAAGAGCGAGCTGTGGCGAGAGCATTTTTATTGATCATAGGATGTGATTCTTCAAATCCGTTAACAGGCGAACGGAAATTGATCAATGGGGTGGTAGCGGTTCCGGGAGGTGGTGCTTTTCAAAAAGGGGTGGATCTGATTAGGTCTTTTCATGTCACGCGCAGCGGCACTTGAACGCACCACATCTGAAACCGCAATCCGGCTGAGCTTGGAGGTCGATGGATCTGGAACATCACGAATCGAAACCGGCATCGGTTTTTTCGATCACATGCTCACGTTGTTCAGCCGTCATGGCTTGTTCGATCTCCAGTTGGAGGCGAAGGGGGACTTGCAGGTCGATTCGCACCATACCGTCGAGGACACTGGGATTCTTCTTGGGCAGGCCGTCGCCAAGGCTCTTGGGGAAAAATGTGGCATTTGCCGCTACGGATTTTTCTACGTTCCGATGGATGAAGCCCTGGTGCGGGCGGTGGTGGATCTGAGCGGCCGACCGTTTCTTGCCTACAATGCGCCTGAGGGCGTGGCGGATGTCGGGGCTGCATTCCCTTTCCAGTTGGTTGAAGAATTTCTCCGAGCTTTTTCCACCCATGCTGGAATGAATTTGCACGTCGATGTGCTTGCAGGAAAAGACGCCCATCACATGGCTGAGGGAGTCTTCAAGGCATTGGCACGCGCACTTGACCAAGCAACGCGACTTGATCCCCGCGTGAAGGGTGTTCCTAGCACGAAGGGTGTTCTTTGAGGTGTCCGCAGAAGGAATGAGCGGCAAGCAAATCGGGGTTATCGATTATGGCAGTGGCAACCTGCGCAGCGTCATTAAGGCGCTGGAGGCAGCTGGCGCCGCTCCGCGCTTGATTATATCGGCTATGGAAATGGAGGCTCTCGATGCCTTGGTGGTTCCGGGAGTCGGGGCGTTCGAGCATTGTGCCTCCAATCTTCGGGCATCCGGCCTCTGGGAGCCAGTGCGTGCTTGGGTTCTCGAGGGCAGGCCTTATCTTGGAATTTGTCTGGGTTACCAATTGCTATTCGAGTCCAGTGATGAATCCCCGGGAGTTGAGGGGTTGGGGGTGCTTAAGGGAACCGTAAAGCGCTTTCCAGCCGGAGCGTTGAAGGTGCCGCACATGGGTTGGAATTCATTGGAGGAGCGTCGAGGACCGCTTTTTGCCGGATTCGAGGAGTCGCCTTCCATGTATTTCGTGCATTCCTTTTATCCAGTTCCCGAAGATTCTTCGTTGGTC
>CALAPX010000113.1 GCA_937888355.1 uncultured Spartobacteria bacterium | reverse complement strand
GCACGCTTACAAAGATGGCATCTGGAAACCTGTTCGCATAGGCAGCCCGTTGCTCAAGTGGAATAAACACATCACTCGAGCGAGTCATCCGGACAGTGTAACCTTGAGATTCCAGCAAGCGTTTAGCTCGAAGGACGACATCCAAGGCCGCCTCCTTCTCCATGCCTCTCCTGCCAGTGGCTCCGCTGTCATGGCCTCCATGACCCGCATCAAGGATTACTGTACGAACCGGTCCGGCATTTTTTATTTTCCCAGGTCTTAATACAGGCTCGAGGATCTTTGTGACATCCATCGCCGAAATCAAAATATCCCGCCCTTTTTTCAACGTGGGAAAGCATAGGATGTATTTCACATTATTAATGTAAATCTCACGTGTTCCAATTTTTCCGCGAATTGTTCTTCCCGGGCTTTCGATCTGAAACTCTTTCTCCCCCTTAACCGGGTCCCCGAGTTTATAAAAACGGGAAACGTCTTCGATAGGAACATGCCGCCTGTTGCCATACATCACGACATTCCATGCGAGTCCATTGGCAGGGATCAAAACGATACAAAAAATTATCAGCACCCAAAATCGCACAGCGGGGTAAAGTGCTGAGGTATCCAAGGACGCGCAAGGGGATTTTCCCGACGCTTGAACGATACCGGGCGCGAGGAGATTCAAGCCTGGCGCGGACGAAGGTGGGGAAAGAGGATGACATCGCGGATGCTTTCCGCGCCAGTCAACATCATGACCAACCGATCGATACCAATGCCGATCCCACCTGCCGGCGGCATTCCATGCTCAAGAGCTACTAGAAAATCATCATCAAGTTTCTGGGTTTCACCGCCACTCTGGTGCTCAAGGCGCTCTCGTTGGACAACTGGATCATTCAACTCTGAATAGCCGGGAGAAATTTCCTGACCATTGATGACCAGTTCGTAGACATCAACCACGGAGGGATCGCTGGCACTTTGCTTTGCGAGCGGCACCAACTCCTTAGGACAATGTGTGACAAAAAGTGGATCCATTGTCTTCTCCTCAACGAGTTTTTCAAAGACGTGCTGCGTAACCTCAAAATCTTCGACGCAATGGGATACATCAATCTTGTGTTCGAGGCACCACTGGCGGCGTCCCTCGGGCGTGCGATCATACCAATCTGGATCAACTTCACGGATAAGATTGGCGTAGGGGACTCTGCGCCATGGGCGGGTCAAATCGATCACCTTGTTGACATTGCCCTCAGCATCCTTGTGCTCGATGCGGAGAGTTCCACACACGGTCTCAGCAACATAGCAGACCATTTCCTCGACAAGAGTCGCCATTTTTTCAAAGTCCGCATAGGCCCAATACGCCTCAAGCATGGTGAACTCCGGATTATGGCGACGCGAAATACCCTCGTTCCGAAAGTTACGATTCAACTCGAAAATCTTTGTGAATCCACCAACCAGCAGGCGCTTGAGATAAAGCTCGGGAGCAATGCGTAGATACAGATCCAGCCCAAGCGCGTTGTGGTGCGTCTGGAATGGCTGAGCGGCAGCTCCGCCGGGAATGGCCTGCATCATCGGCGTTTCCACCTCGATAAACCCGCGATCCTCCAGAAATCGCCTGATTTCACGCACAATAGAGATGCGCTTCTGGAAGACCTCCATCGACCCCCTGTTCGACACCAGATCCAGATAGCGTTGTCGGTATTTTATCTCTGTGTCCTGAACCCCATGCCACTTGTCTGGAAGAGGACGAAGGGACTTTGCCAAAATACGGAACGAAGCCGCCTTGATGCTCGGCTCCCCGGTTTTTGTGATGAATGTCGTTCCCTCCACCCCCAAAAAGTCGCCGATATCCACCTGGTCAAATACAGCCATTTGTTCTGCAGGGATTTCCTTGGCATTCAAGTAAACCTGCATCCTGCCCGAGTGATCGGAGAGATCGATGAAATGGCTTTTGCCCATATTCCTGTGGGCAGTGATGCGGCCAGCAGTGCGGACGGCTTGCCCCTCGGCAAAGGCTACGCGGATTTCCCCCGGTGAATCGGTGATATCGAATGCGGAACCGAACGGATCGATGCCTGCTGCGCGGATAGCATCGCGTTTTTGCCTGCGAATGGCTAAGAGGTCGTTGTGGGTATGGTCTTCCATGCGTTAAAAAATCTACAAATCGGCCGAAAAAGAATCCTGACCTGGCATTAAATGTTCAAGATCGCGTAAACACCCGCGGCCGTTGCGATGAAGCCAATGACAGAGGCGGCAACAAGCGGCACATTCGAGTGGTTGGTCGATGGGACTCTCTTGAGTGGGGAGATGGAAGTGAAGCTGGCGGGGCGATGACTCAGCCCTTGAACGCCAACTGGTTCGAGCTCTGGATCAGGCATCTGATCTAAGGGTTCATCTTCCAGAACGTCATCCTCTGGAACTATCTGACTAGGCTCGGATGACTCTTCAGGAGGAAATTGCTGATCATCGGATTGAAACTCCGCGACTAGTCCTCCAAATTGCAATTGGTCACCATGCTCAAGTTGGATCCTCTGAATCTGTGCACCATTAACATACGTGCCATTGGTGGAATTGAGATCCTCAAGTTGACAGATCCCGTCTTTCAACAGAAATCGGGCGTGGGTTCCACTGAGGCCAACAGGATTTCCACTGAGGGAATCGTTCTTAATAACCAGGTCATTCTCTGGCGAACGTCCGATAGTGGTTACCTCCTTTGTCAGATCGACAAGACTGTCCGTGCTATCCGGAAGGAAAAGCAAAAGCTTGGGCATGGAACAAATTATTACGCTTCCGCTTTGGAAGCGGCAACCACTTTGGCGAATTCGGAGAAGAAGTAATCGGCATCGTGCGGACCAGGCGAGGCCTCGGGATGGTATTGGACACTGAATGCCTTCCGTGAATTATCCCTCAAGCCGGCGCAGGTTCCATCATTCAGATTCACGTGAGTAACTTCCACTCCTTTGGGGAGAGACTCTGGATCGACTGCATAACCATGGTTCTGGGAGGTGATCGCAACCTGACCAGTCCGCAGGTCTTTCACTGGTTGATTGGCTCCGCGGTGACCGAATTTCAACTTGAACGTACGGGCGCCAAGGGCGAGTGCTAGAATTTGGTGACCAAGGCAGATCCCAAAGATCGGCTTTTTTCCGACCAACTCGGCGACAGTGTCCCGAGCGTAGTCAAGAGCCTGTGGATCTCCAGGCCCGTTTGAAAGAAAGACTCCATCAGTTCCAAGAGCTAGTATCTCCTTGGCGCTGGTGGTGCATGGCACCACCGTCACATCGAACCCGTTCCGACGAAGCGAGCGGAGGATGTTTTTCTTCATCCCAAAATCGATCGCTGCCAACGAATGGACGGGTTTCAGCAGATTTTCAAAGATGTCCCGTTGTTCCTCGGAATCATCTTCCGCATCCTCACTGCCGAGTTTTTGGATCCAACGTCCACTGAGCTTGCTTTCAGGATCCCAGTTGAAACTTTCCCCAGTTGAAACCTCCTTCACAAAGTCCACCCCTTCGTAGTTTGCCTTGCGGGCCATTTCTACAGCCTCACCTTCGACCTGCGTTTCCGTCGTGATGCAAGCACGCATAGCCCCTCGAGTGCGTAGATGTCGGGTCAAGGCGCGTGTATCGATGCCTTGAATGCCTTGGATCCCTCGCGTTTTTAGATACGTGTCCAAATCCGAATCGGAGCGCCAGTTGCTGACGATGGGACTGAGTTCCTCGATCACAAAACCCCGTACCTGCGGCATGTCGCTCTCCACATCAACATCATTGACCCCATAGTTTCCTATTTCCGGATAGGTCATCGCCACAATCTGGCCCCGATAGGAAGGATCCGTGAGAATCTCCTGATAACCTGTCATCGAGGTGTTGAAACAAATTTCCCCTGTTGTTGTGCCTGAGGCACCAAACGCCTCTCCGCTGAAAACCCGTCCATCCTCCAAAGCCAGAAGTGCAATCATGGAAGGTCTTGTACCATATTCAGGCGCGTCATGAAATCGATTTTCCCAAGAGCGGTGATTTCCTCCAGCGTGTGGGTCGCCGAAACCGTGACCCGGAGCCTGGCCGCACCCTTTGCCACAGTGGGAAATCGGATAGCTGGAACCAGAAATCCCGCATCCAGAAAACGTTGTGATGCATCCATCGCTTCAGACTCAGCGCCGAGCACGAGCGGAAGGATTGCCGATGACGGGACAGGAAGCCCCAAGGCATCCGCCATTAAAGCGATATTGTTCCAAAGTTTCTGCCGACGTATGGTTCCTTCTTCGGATTGAAGAAGTTGGATTCCGGCTCTCGCAGCAGCGGCCAGGGGAGGCGGCGGTGCTGTTGAAAAAACAAAACTCCGGGCGCGATGAATCAAGTAATCCCTCAACTCCACACTTCCTGCAATAAATCCGCCATGGGCACCCACCGCCTTTCCCAGCGTGCCCATCCGGATCTCGACCCTCCCCCCAAGGCCGAGTTCATGAACGAGTCCCCTGCCCCCCTCACCGATCACTCCAGTGGCATGCGCTTCATCGATCAACAACCATGCCCCGTAGCGATCCTTGAGCTCCACGATAGCCCAGAGTGGACAAATGTCGCCGTCCATACTGTAAACAGCTTCGGCAACGATAAGAATATTCCCCCCGGGCCGTTTCTCTCTGGCCCATTTTAAATGACTCTCAAGTCGTCCACAGTCGTTATGTGGAAACACCCGGATATCGGCTCCGCTCGACCGCGCTGCATCTACCAGGCACGCATGCGAAAGCTTGTCGAGAATCACCACATCCCCTTTTCCGCACAAGGCGGGAAGCGTTCCCGCAGCTGCAGCGAATCCGCTTGAAAATACAAGCGCCGCAGGGGTGCCCTTGAACTCCGCGAGCGACTCCTCCAAGTCGGCATGGGCACGAAGCGTTCCTGATACAAGACGCGAGGCCCCGGAACCAAAACCTGAGCGGTGGGATTCCATCAATGCCGCCTCGATCAGGGCCGGATGCGCCGCCAAACCAAGATAATCGTTTGAGGAAAAATTAATAAGCTCGCGGCCGTCGCGGCGGATGCGATTTCCCTGCGAACCATCCGAGGCATAAAGAAATCTCTTAAGGCCGGCAGCTCGGATATCTTCCAAGCGTCCAGCTAAAACTCTGCTCAATAGCCTGCTCATGTCAGGCCCGCTGGATGACATGGCACATATCCCTGACTGCAGACTCAAGCCCCACCACCACAGCACGCGAAATGATCGAATG
>CALAPX010000112.1 GCA_937888355.1 uncultured Spartobacteria bacterium | reverse complement strand
GGGAGTAAAGTTAGAAGCGATTCTCTTGGAGAAAATTAAATCCGGGTTTACAAGTAACAAGGGGACTTCCAACGACCGCCCTTGGATGAAACATTTTGGGGCACTTCGAGATCTGCACGACGAGCGAAAGGAGATCGAGGCACGAATTGCTGAGGAGTTTGAGCAAGTCCATCCCGAGGAATGGAAGTAATTTTGGACACGAATGCGCTATCCGCATGGTTGGATGGCGATGAGGATTTGAAGTTGAAACTTTCCTCGGCGACAAAGGTTTGGCTTTCACCAATCGTTCTTGGCGAGTATCGTTATGGAATCAAAGGCTCAAGACACAAAGAGATGTATGAAAGTGAATTGGCCGAGATGGAAAGGGATTTGTCAATTCTCCTGATTGATGCCTCAACTTCGGAAAGCTATGCGAAAATTCGTTGTGGGCTTCAAAAAGCCGGTCGACCAATCCCATGGCATGATGTCTGGATTGCCGCTCAAGCGAAACAACATGGTTTTGAACTCGTCTCAAGGGACAAGCATTTTGATCATGTCGCAGGAGTTTCCAGACTGGATTGGTAGGCCCCAAAATCGAAGCCGATCTCTCTCAGAATGATATGGTGAAGAAGTATTTGAAGATGTTTGAGGAAGCCGGAAGAAGTAAAGGGTAGCGAGTAACTGGTGTCGAGGGAAGAAAAACCTGAAAGCTGAGATCTGAGACCGGAAGCCGGAAGAAGTCGCGGGTAAAGTGTAACTGGTGGCGAGGGAAATGAAGAAAAACCTGAAAGCTGAGGGCTGAAGCTGAGTGCTAAAAATCATCCAAAATCCGAAATTCGCCGGCTGTGAACTGCTAGCAACTGGTGTCGGGTAGTGTAGACCGTAAAGCTGGCTAGTAAAATTTACTTTGACATTTTTAGGGGAAACCATAATTGTGGCTACATGAAGACAACACTTACCATCTCGGATGATTTATTTAGACAAGCCAAAGCTTACGCGGCCTTACGAGGGCAAACATTTGGGAATCTGATTGAGCAAAGTTTAAGAAAAGCGATATTGGATTCGCCTTCGAGTCGTGATTTGTCCAAGCATTGGGTGCAAGATTTGCCCCACCTCTCTGCATCGGCAGTAGCTGATTTAGGAAGGGCCGTGAATGCTCCAGATTTTCGGACCGTGGAACCGGAGATGTGGAAATGATTTTGGATACGAATGCGATCAGTGGGTTGGCCGAGCAAGACAAAGCGCTCACGGAGTTGGTGAAGGCGGCGCCCCGTATTGCTGTGACAATTATTTCCCTTGGAGAGTATGCATTTGGGATCAGCCAATCCCGACACCGTGCCGAATTGGAAGCTTGGCTGAATGCCTTGTTGGAGAAAGTCGATGTGCTTCTTTTGGAGCAGAAAACATTGCCATTTTACGCGGAAGTGCGTGGTAGGCTCAAAGCGGCTGGAACTCCGATACCGGCAAATGATTGTTGGATCGCGGCGCTTGCGAAACAGCACCGCTTGCAAATCGTATCACAAGATAGGCACTTTGATTTTGTGAAAGGGATTCAAAGGATAGGATGGTGAATTGTTGGACCCCCAAACCCCGCGCCGCTCCCGCGGCAGGCGTTCGGGGGAACTGGGTGCTAACGCACCATGGCGGCAAATAAACCAAACATCGAAACAAACAGTGGAACTTCAGTTTTGAAGTGTCCCACTTGCGGGGTCAGGTCACTATAGCAAGCAGTATACAAAGTACGTGGAATTAAGATTTACAGTAATATTATAAATCCAACAACTATATTTCATGCACATTAATCTATACTTTCATAATGAACTTTGATGAATTCATCAACATCACCATAGAAAAGACTCTCATTTTCTTTAATTTTTAAATATTCTTCTTC
>CALAPX010000111.1 GCA_937888355.1 uncultured Spartobacteria bacterium | reverse complement strand
AATCGAAATAAGGGCAAAGAACCCAAAATCAAGACTCCTCGCTTTCAAACAATCCGTGATGCCTACAGGGTCACAAAGTCTGTAAAACCATGGATTGGCACAGCGCTCATCGCCATTTTTCTGAGCGTTTTGCTTACAGGAGTTCTCCTTGGAATCGCATTTGATCATCCGGTCTATGGCGGTTTTGTCACTATTCCGCTCGCCGCCCTTGCTGCAATGTTCTTCTTTACTCGTATTGCAGGATCTGCGGCATATTCAAATATTGAGGGTCAAATTGGGGCAGGAGCAAGCGTCTTGATGGCTATCCGTAAGGGATGGACGACAACTCCTGCTGTTGCTGTAAACCGCCAACAAGATATGGTCCACCGCAGCGTTGGTCGTGCGGGGATTGTTCTAACTGGCGAAGGCGGCTTTGCAGTTCGCCAGATGGTCCAGGACGAAAAGCGCAAGGCAGAACGGTTTGCTCCGGGTGTGCCCATCATTGAAATCTTAGTTGGCGACAGTGAAGGAGAAGTTTCGATTCGCAAACTTCAAAAGCATGTCAATAAGCTACCTAAGAAGTTATCCGCCCATCAGATGCGCGAAGTTCGAGCACGCCTTAAGGCAGTCGGTGGAATGTCAGTGCCAATTCCTAAGGGTCCAATGCCTAAGGGAATAAGGATTAGATAGCAAGAAGTTATTTAATTCCCAACTTCTTCAACCGATCCATCATCAACTGGTACTCGTTTTCAAAGGCTTGATCAAAGCTTTCAGAGCGCCATCTTCCGCTTGAAGCTGCCTCAGCTTTCATTTTCTCTTCAAAGAAATTCTTCATCTGCGGGCTGTCTTCTAGCGATAAGAAGTCCAACAAGCTTTTATATGTGGATTCACGTGCATCGATTACAAGACCCTCTAAAGAAATTGTAAGTTGTTGGGATTTTGGCACGCAAGCAAGGGCTGCCTGATCATTAATCAATCGTCTCTCAATCCAATCTAAACCCTCCATCGGAGTTTCAGGGCCCCAATTTTTTGTGAGAAGTGATGAAATCACATCTTTAGGTTCTCGAACCATGTTGATAAAGAGCGCCTGTGGAAAGAGTTTATAGAGCCGCTCTGCGTTAGAAATATTCATGGGCGTCGTCTCTACCCAATAAAGCTCGCGCTGATATCGATGCTGGTATTGCAAAAATCTGCGCATGAACTTTCGAGCTCGCTTAACCCGATCTGCCTTAAATCCATTCCGATAACGATGAAGGAGTAACTGAAGTTGCTTTTCAGTTATGCCAGCGATGAGGCCAGGACCATGCGGCGGCGGGGCATCAATACGCCACCACTTCGCCCAAATATTTTCCACCATTTCATCGAGGATTTTGCTGTGAATTCTATATTCTCTATCTTGCCTCTTTTTGCGAGTCCGATAGTTAAAAAATGAGATTAGTGGAAGCTCCTTTACCTCCTCATTGAGGTGCCCAAAGACAACATCGAGAAGTCCACCGCGATTAGCCAGAAACTTAATCTCA
>CALAPX010000110.1 GCA_937888355.1 uncultured Spartobacteria bacterium | reverse complement strand
TATGGAAGCATATACCAAACAGTACTTGGCAATTCGCTTAGATTGTGCATTAATATTCGCATATGAAAAGAGCAGAGAGGCACTCTTTAATCAAAAATCTTTTTGCGCTCATACCGCATGGGGCCCCTTTCGATTTAGATGCGCTGGCTGTTCGGAATATCTCCGCCAAGCAAGCCTCGCAATATGTGAAAAGTGGCTGGCTGGTTAGGGTGCGCCAAGGCGTCTATGCCTATCCCTCTGACAGACTCGAGGCACCTGCTTGTATCCGCCTCCTCCAGAAAAAATGCCCGGGGCTACATATCGGCGGCAAGAGCGCGTTGGATTTGCATGGGGTTCGTCACAACCTCGACTTCCGTAAAAACTGGATTCTCTGGGGTGACAACCGCTTCGTCCTGCCTGAGTGGTTCACATCCCGATTTCGCGCGCGATTTGTCCATGCCCGCCTCTTTGATTGGCAGCCGCCATCGTTGAATGAGGAGACCATTTCCACTCCGGTTGGCGCTTTGGAAAATCTCAAGGTCTCCGAGCCGGAACGCGCCATCCTTGAGCTTCTTTCCGAGGTGGGCATTCATCAGGACTATGAAGAGGCCCGTCATTTGTTCGATGGCCTTCGCAATCTGCGCACGGACCTTTTAGGAAGGCTCTTGGCCTCTTGCACGAGTGTGAAGACCGTCCGCCTTTTTCTCACTTGGGCCCGCGAAACCAGCGTTGTGGATGTCGATCAACTTCTCACGAACCACAAAATAAAAACCGGCAGCAAAAGCCGCTGGATCACCCGGTTGAAGGACGGAACCCTGTTAACTCTCAAGAATGGATAAAACCTATATCGAAGCGGTGAAGTTGATGCTGCGTGTCGCTCCGGATGTTTTCGAAGGAAATTCCTTCGCGCTCAAGGGAGGCACCGCCATCAATCTCTTCGTCCGTGAAATGCCCCGTCTCTCGGTGGATCTCGATCTCGTCTATGTGAACCGCGCAACCCCCAGGCAAAGGGCTTTGGAGGAAATCACAGCAAGCCTTCAAAAAATCGCTATGCATCTCGAAAAAGCAGGCCTCTCCACGCGCAACGTCGGCAGCAAGGAAATGGGCGATACCAAACTGCTGATCAACGATGGCTCAACAATGGTCAAGATCGAGGTCAACACCGTGTTTCGTGGCACAGTTCACCCCATCGAAACTCGCCAACTGGTTCGCACTGCCGCCAAACAATTCATGGCCGAATTGTTTGTTCCCGTCTTGAGCGAAGCAGAATTATACGGAGGCAAAATTGTCGCGGCGCTTGATCGCCAACATCCGAGGGACCTTTTCGATATCCATTCCTTGTTCGAAGCCGAGGGGCTCACGGATTCAATGGTTGAATGCTTCGTTGTTTATCTCGCAGGTCATGACCGAACGCCCTACGAGGTTCTGGATGCGCGAGACAAAGACATCGTGGAGATTTACGAGCAACAATTCGCTGGGATGGCAGCGGTTCCCGTCCCATTGGAACAGTTGATTGCTGCCCGTACCCGTCTTCGATGCGAGTTGAGGGAGCGTCTTACTTGCGATCAAAAAAGCTTTATCTTGAGCCTGGTCCGCACCGAGCCGGACTGGAGCCTGCTCAAGTGCCCTCATGCCTCCGAATTGCCAAGCATCCAGTGGAAGTTGATCAATCTCCGAAAATTTCAAAACCGCCAACCCGAAGCCTTTGCCAAACAAATAAGCAGGACCGAACGGGCGCTTGAATAAAAGCCTGTTCACTCCAAAGTCGCCCATGGAAACAAGATCAATGAGAGGTTGATTGTGCTTGAACCGAGCGAAGGGAGATAGCCTGTCTTTAGCACAGCCATTTGGGGTGAGGCGTCGCCGTGGCAATCCAACGCGCAAATCGCATTTGCCAAGTCCAAGCCGATATTCTCGCCTGCCAAAAACGCCAATGCTGGTGCTTGTTGGCACCGCCCAGAGTGGACTTTGCCTCCGCTTCCCAAATCCCAAGTGGTAGAGAGTTTCGGGGTTGGTATCGAGCCGCTTGACGATATCGGGAAGTCGACCGCCAGCCATTCGCGGTTTAAAAAAACCACGCTCCCAATCTGATCGCGTTACTGTTTTTTGTTCTCGTCGGCCAAAGGCAGCGAGGCGGAGAGCGGGCGGGCGGTTGATGACTCCAGCCAATCTTTAGAACACTCGAAGCGCACGGATTCGGAGGTGTCCTGCTCCAAATGGCCGACAAGAGAACCTCCAAGAAAAACATCCAAGGTGCCGGGGGCCATGTTACTTGTCTCGAGGTAGGATCTTGGTGGTGAGAGCAAGAGTATTCTAAACCTTCAATGCCCGAGCTGGTTCTCGCCCTATTTGCGGGTGCTTTTCTTAATTTTTTATAAACGCAAAATGCGAATAAAAAAACGCAAAGTGGCCATATCCACGCTGTGGTGGGGTGTTGTAATTAAGTCTTCTCACGTTTATGTCAGACATCCCCACTCAACAAATCGCCCCGGAGTCGGTGCGGCAAATCAGTCTTCCCTCCGGCCGAAACATGCCCGTTGCCGCGTATGGGACGTTCCATTCCGACTGGGCGCAGGCGCTCATGAAGGATGCCACGATCGAGGCGATTCGCCTCGGGTGGCGGCATCTCGACACGGCGCGGGCTTACGAAAACGAACACCTCATCGGCGAATCAATCCGCGAATCCATCAAGCGTGGCCACATCAATTCCCGCGAGGAATTATTCATCACCGGCAAGCTCTGGAACGGGCACATGACGCCGAAGGATGTCGCGCCCGCTTTGGAAAAAACCCTCCTCGATCTCGGCATCGACGAGATCGATCTCTACCTCAACCACTGGCCGTGGCCGAATGTCCATCCGCCTGGCTGCACCGGCGACCAACGCAACCCCGACGCCGTGCCTTACATCCACGAGGCCTTCCTCGAGACCTGGGCGGAGATTTGCAAACTCAAGAAGGCCGGAAAAATCATCGACATCGGCACCTCGAACCACACTCGCGCCACGATGGAACTCCTCCTGCGGGATGTCGGCGCGGATGAGCGCCCGGTGTGCAACCAGATGGAACTGCATCCGCTGTTCCAGCAAACCGAACTTCGCCGCTACTTCGAGTCCGAGGGTATTGTTTGCACCGGCTATATGGCCATGGGATCGCCGAAGCGCCCGAGCCGCGACAAGTTCAAGGAACACCGTTCCGACATGCACGATCCGGTGATCCAGGAAATCGCCCGCGAGTGCGGTGTCTCGGTAGGCCAGGTCTGTCTCG